>NZ_NEJJ01000036.1:0-541 GCF_002113045.1 Pseudomonas sp. B26(2017)
TGGTTATACTGTGAAGACGACATTCGCCGAAAATTCGAATTTCTCAACTAAGAGAACTCACAAATTTTACCTTAGCCTGATCACCACCAGTGAAAGTGGATCTCAGTCTATCTTTCTATCACATACCCAAATTTTTAAAGAACGATCTAATCAAAAGACTAGAAATCAATATTCAAATCGAATATTCATTTCTAAACTCTCAAACTTCGAAGCAGTTTATGGTGGAGCCAAGCGGGATCGAACCGCTGACCTCCTGCGTGCAAGGCAGGCGCTCTCCCAGCTGAGCTATGGCCCCATAACAAAATTGGTGGGTCTGGGCAGATTCGAACTGCCGACCTCACCCTTATCAGGGGTGCGCTCTAACCAACTGAGCTACAGACCCAATTTCGAGCTTGTAACTGTTAGCTCAGAGCTATCAGCTTGGAGCTTAAAGCTGCTTCTATCGTCTTCTTCAATGAATCAAGCAATTCGTGTGGGAGCTTATGAAGCAGCTGATGTCGTCGATTAAGGAGGTGATCCAGCCGCAGGTTCCCCTACGGCT
>NZ_NEJJ01000037.1:0-526 GCF_002113045.1 Pseudomonas sp. B26(2017)
TGGTTATACTGTGAAGACGACATTCGCCGAAAATTCGAATTTCTCAACTAAGAGAACTCACAAATTTTACCTTAGCCTGATCACCACCAGTGAAAGTGGCTTTCAGTCTATCTTTCTATCACATACCCAAATTTTTAAAGAACGAACTAGTCAAAGACTAGAAATCAACATTCACCATCAGCCCGATGGAATGCTCATTTCTAAGCTCTTACTTCAGAAGCAGTAGTGGTGGAGCCAAGCGGGATCGAACCGCTGACCTCCTGCGTGCAAGGCAGGCGCTCTCCCAGCTGAGCTATGGCCCCGTATTTCTACAGGCGTTTCCCACACAAAATTGGTGGGTCTGGGCAGATTCGAACTGCCGACCTCACCCTTATCAGGGGTGCGCTCTAACCAACTGAGCTACAGACCCAATTTCGGGCTGCTTCTTTCGTCTTCTTCAATGAATCAAGCAATTCGTGTGGGAGCTTATGAAGCAGCTGATGTCGTCGATTAAGGAGGTGATCCAGCCGCAGGTTCCCCTACGGCT
>NZ_NEJJ01000008.1:0-287609 GCF_002113045.1 Pseudomonas sp. B26(2017)
CAGCCTGACGCTGACGGCGGGCGGGCATCACATCGTGATCAATTCGGGCGGGATCTTCAGCAGCGTGGCGATTGTCGAGGGTGGTGCGCCGGTGGCGGGTATCGCGGCGTTATCAGCAACGCCATCAACCGAAAAAAAACCTCCGGCCCCCGTATTGCTCCAGTCACAGCGTTTGGCCCTGATGGCCAGAAGGCCGATCTGCGCGGTGTGCGAAGCCACCCAACCACGTGGAGAGGCCGATGCTTGAACTCCCTTCGTTACCCCATGACTTGCCTTGGTCCGTGCCGGCTTACTTGCTGCTGGACGGTGTGAGCACCCCCGATCTGCCGCAATGCCTGCAACGTTGGAACAGCCCGGCGTATTGCCTCTATCAAGGCACGCGCTGGCAGGAACTGGCAGATATATCGCCGTACCTGATCACCCTCAACGGCGCAGACGATCCGTTGCTGACGTACTTTCAGGAAAGCGCCGCATTGGAATGGGGATTTTTGCTGTTCAGCGATGCTGATACAGCAACGCTCTGCAAGCACTGGCGTCGTCTGCTCGCCGTCAAACATCCGAGCACGGTGGAGGTCATGCTGCGCATCGGCGATCCCGCTGTCATGCATCAATTGCTCGACCTTGCGCAGCAGGCCAACAGCACACGCTGGTTTGGCCCCGTCCAGCATCTGTGCCTGCCTGATGGGCTTCGGGCCACCTGGCTACAACATCAACGTGTGGATCATGCCGCGCCCGACACCCCCGAGATCTATCAGTTGACCGAAGGGGAACTCACGGCGCTGGGAGAGGCACAGTTTCATCAGTCGGTGATTGGCCTCAACGATCACTTGCGGCGGTATTTCCCCGGATTCATGGCGTCCTGCGCAGATCGGGAACGCCTTCGATTTGCCGAAAAAACAGCGCAACAGGCCTATGAACAAGGCTTCACCTCAGAACAGGAAATCACGCTCTACGCCAACGTGTTGGGCTATCTGGCCGGGCAGCCATTGGAGAGTCACCCGGACATTGTCGAGCTGCTGACCGTGCCTTCACAGCAGTCCCCGCTGAAACGCGTGCAACGCGCTGCCGAGCTGGCGCATGAACGTTCGACCCGTCTGCCGGGAGACTTTTCATGACAGCCGCCGCCAATATCGCCGCCCTGGCCAAAAGCACCCAAGACATCCGCTCACCTATGGGGCAGTGCTTCTTGATGAGCGAAAAAGTGCAGTTGCTGCCCCTGCGCTACGGTCTGGTGGAAAACCTCGATCCTTCAGCCGAACTGAGCATACCGCTCAAGCTGAACAGCCAACCGTTGGGCATTCGTCTGCTGCGTGACGGCTACCTGTACATCATTGATAACGGCACCGGTTACCTGCATGAATACCGCATTGAGCAAGGCCAGATCAGCAAACTGGTCTGGAAGGGTCGGGAAGTCGCCAGCGACATGCGCACCACGTCGATTGGCGAGCCGCAATTGGTGTTCTCCCGGCAGCACACGTTGTTCGCCAGCTATTCGGAAATCCAGTGGACGGCCTACAAATGTTCGCAAGTGCTCAAGGACGTCGCTGAGCGTGAGCACTGGATGCAACGTATCGAACTGGCGAGTGCCTGTCCGGACAAGGGCGGCATGCACCTGCTGAGCCGACGTCAGGCGGATACCTGGCTGGCCGAGGTTGCGGAAAAAACCGCGCCAATGGATCTGCCCGAGGGTGCCAACCCGCAGCAACGCCAGTCTTACGCTTGGGAAGACACATCACTGTTCAAGAACACGTCGATAGAAACCCTCACCAGCCAAGTGCTGGGGGCGCATCAGAACGATTACCTGTTTCTGGTTTTGCGTGACGACTTTGGTGTGATGCGCGACCTGGCCAGCGCCCAACTGAAGGTCGCGGACTGGCTCGATCATTGGAGTAGCGATGAGGCCGCCCAGCGTCGCTACCTCACCGGCGCCTACATCCAGTCGTTGTACGAAGTGACCCCGGCACGCCTTGATGCACTGGCCAGCACCGACCCCGCCGCCAAAGCCCTGAGGGACGAAACCAACGCTGAGCAACAGGCAGTCATTGAGGACTACTTGCGTACCAAACGCGACCACGCCGGGCGGCCAATATTTGGCGATGAAGACCATTGGCGAAAAGTGGCCGCGACCGATCCTTATGCGCGCGCGACCGTCAACCTGCTGGACGCCCTGGGTCAGGTGCTTTGGCAAAAACACCGAGACACTATCGCGGCACTGCACTTGCAGACATGGCAGGCGCTTTTCGGAAAGGAGCTCGGCCAGCGCGGCATCGATCACCTGATCAACCGCGCCGACATGCAAGCGTTCGTCAGCCAGCAGCAGACGCTGCTGAGCCACTGGCACACGCGCTTGCAGGCCATTCGCGAAGATCGCCTGGACATGATCGTCGCCGGTCACTTTCACCGGGCGGCCTGGTATTACGACTTTCGCAACGACGAACAGATCCGCCATCGCCTTGAAACCGAGTTCCTCTGCGTCGCAGCCCTGTGCTGGAACCGTGAGGCCACGGAAAAACTGGCGGCCTATCTGGAAAGCAACCTGCTGACCGTCGTGCCAGGGCTGGACACCTTGACCCTGGCCGATCAGCGGGACGTGAGCAAGAAACTCATGGACCTGAGCAGCTTCTCGATCAAGGCCGCGGCGGCGCAGGAAAGTCTTGATGCGGTTAACGTGCTGACCAATCAGTTCAGAAGCTTGATGAATGAGCGGTTACCCAACTTTGCGGATCTGAATGGGCGGTTTAGTGGGCTGCAGAGTTTGTTGGATGGGGCGTATAACCCGGCGCGGCAGCTCAGTATTTCCGACGAACTAGACAATGCCTTCAGCGCGTTCAAACAACGACAAAACATCGATCCCAACAGCTTCATCCGTGGTCTCGGTATCTCAACGCGACTGCAGTTGCTGCGCGAGTTTTCCCGTAGCGGCTTGACCTTGCGGGCAGCGTCGGCGTCCGAGTTTCAGGCCTTCAACAAGAGTCGCGATGCCGCGCTCGACCTGCGTCGCCAGCTCAGTGAGACCTACAAACTGCGTCATCGCGAATTGTCGCGGCAGATCTACGGCCTCGCCGCCCCAGGCAGTGAGCAGGTGCACAACCAGCGGATCAACCAGCTCAAGGCTGCGCTCCTGCCGCTGGAAGACAACCTCAGTCGCGCCCTGACCGTCGGTTCAAGCGGGCCGGGCCAGATCGGCACGGTGATCGACGGCATGGCCCCGGGGTTACGGGAAGAAATGCAGCGCACCGTACGTGATTTCCGCGCGACGGGAACGTTTGGCAAACCGATGGCGAGTGCGTTGAAGTCCAAGGGCGACGGGATTGCGTTGTTGCTGTTTGTTTATCAGGGGCAGAAGTTTGTTGAGGCGTTGAGTGGTTTTGATAACAAAACTAATCCCCCTTATTCAGAAACATGGACTCTCATCGAGTCTTTTCTGAACATGTCCGCTGCCGGATTTGCAGCGATACAAGGTTTGTCGGTGACGATCTTCCAAGCGCATATCGAACATATGGTTAGTGCCGCTGGAAAACTCAATACCATGAGCCGATTAGGGAGTTGGAGTGGTATTGCAGGGAACACTGCGTTCGGGTTCGGAGCGTTGGCAGCCGCTTTTGATTCAGGAAAACACTCCATGCAATGGGCCAACGCATTGGCCGAAGGCAATCATCAGGCTTTAGCAGCCACGACCCTACAAATTGCCGGCGACGTCACTCTTGTCGGGACCAATACCTGGGGTGCTAAACACACGACGTCGATCATCACTCAGGTTCTGAGAAAACCCGCCGAACTACGAGCCCTTGCCTGGGCTGAAGCCAGTCCCCGACTGCTGGGCATCGCCGCCCAGGCCAACCTTGTGGGTTTGATCGGTACGGCTCTGCAACTGCTGGGCGAGGGCTTGTACAACTACTTCAATCTGGACGCCTTGCAAAAGTGGCTGCAAGCGAGTGCCTGGGGCACCGCCGACCTGCAACGCAGCCTGCCGGAAGACTGGAGCGCATTGGCAAGGGTGGTGCAACAGCCAACCTGCGAACTGATCCGCGAGGGTAAGCGCACCTGTTTGCAGCTCAGACTGCCCGGCGTATGCACCCGGGAAATGGACAGCCGTCAATTGCAACTGTTGGCCCATCAACAGACCCGTGCCGTACCGATTCCCGGTCCCTACAACAGTCAGCTGCCACCCCGGCGCTGGCAGGAAAGCAGCGCCGCGTGGGCCGCAGTTGCCGTAGTCGTGAGTCAGGAGGACGAAGCCTTGACCTTGCAATTCCCAGTCTCCGATACCCTGCAAACATCGGATTTTGCCCTGGCGCTCAACATCGGTTACCAACTGGAAACCGGGCGTGACCTGATACACCGCACCTGTTTCATCCTGCGCGATCTGCGCATCGCCACGGAACGTGGTGTACGTTTGCCGGCCCAGGGCCGGTTCACCCTCGACCCCGTCGAAACCTTGCCTGATGGCTTGAGCAAGGCGCCGTACTGGTTGTTCACCCGCGAAGAAATGGCGACTGTCGATGTTCAGCAAACTGTTCAAGCGTAAAAGCAAGGCCGAAACCAAAGACCCGGCACCGGACATTCGCAGCCAACGGCCGAGCGCCGGGGAGTTGCGGGTCCGCGGGCTGAATGAAACCCTGTTTCTGGCGCCGCTGCCGGTTTACACCGGACAGGCCCAGGTGTCCCGGCGTAGTTTTTCGGCGATGAACGAAACCTATCTGGAGTTGGGGGGGAGCAACTTCGGGATGGTCGAATCCGGGAAAAATTTGACGATATATATCTGGATTCCCCTTTTTTTAACTTTTGTTTTTCCGGGGCTTGTAATCACGCATGGGGTATTTTTTTATCCAGAAAACTTCCCAACGCCACTACATGATCTTCTGGCGCTTTCAAAGGCTGCAGCACTGGTCTCTCTAGGTGGGTTTCTTCCTCTTGGCGCCTGTGTCTACGGCATGCTCTCCAACGTCCGAACCCTCGCCAAAAGCTACCCCGTACGCTTCAACCGCCAACGCCGCGAAGTCTGCTACATCGACGACACCACCCATCGCGTACTGATCGTGCCGTGGGAAAGTGTGGTGGCCTGGGTCGCGCGCAGTCAGGGCGTCACCGGTTACGGCGCCCTGCGTGACTACACCTTCGGCATGGGGCTGGAGGACGAAGAGCACGATACCGTGCAATTTATCCTGATGGCCCAGCCCAGCGACGCGCATGCGCTGGGAATGTGGGCGTCGATTCGCAATTACATGGAGGAAGGGGAGTTGGTGGATACGCCCAGCCCCATGCTCGCCGCGCTGGGTATCACTCTGAGCGAAGACGAGCTCAAACCTTATGAAGGGCTGCATACCTTTGAAATCGAACGGCTCGACGCCAGAGCATTGGGCCGATTGGACGATGGAGGCGGCCATCTGACTGCTGAAGAACGAAAGCGTTGGGGCTACTCCCGACGCACCCCATGGCCCCTGCGCTGGTGGTACGTCCGCCGCGTCCTGACCTTCTGGAAAATGCCCTACCTGATCGCCGAATGGGCCCACCGTAAAGGTCGTCCGACCCTGCCGGACAGCGTGCAAGCCTGGTCGCAACCCCTGCCTCCCGAGCAATGGGCCAAACCCAGCCCCGCGCTGCAAAAAGCCAACGCGCTGGTCAAACACGCCATGGACAAAAAAGGCACCAACTTCGTCGATGCCTGCAAAGCGGCGGGGCTGCATTGAGCAGGGATGGCTTGAGCAAGGTGCCGTACTGGTTGTTCACCCGCGAAGAAATGGCGACTGTCGATGTTCAGCAAACTGTTCAAGCGTAAAAGCAAGCCCGAAACCAAAGACCCGGCACCGGACATTCGCAGCCAACGCCCGAGTGCCGGGGAGCTGCGGGTCCGCGGGCTGAATGAAACCCTGTTTCTGGCGCCGCTGCCGGTTTACACCGGACAGGCCCAGGTGTCTCGGCGTAGTTTTTCGGCGATGAACGAAACCTATCTGGAGTTGGGGGGGAGCAACTTCGGGATGGTTGAATTGGGCAAAAGATTGGCTATCCAGATATGGTTGGCTTTCGCTTTGGCTTTTATTGCACCTGTACTCATTTGTTTGTGGCTCGTGATTGCAAGCCCTCCAGAGATTGACCGCAAGTTTCTCGACATTATCGGGAATGTAGTTCAAGTGTTCGCGACGGGGGCATCTTTGTTCATTATTCCCATCGGCGCCTTCATCTACGGCATGCTCTCCAACGTCCGAACCCTCGCCAAAAGCTACCCCGTACGCTTCAACCGCCAACGCCGCGAAGTCTGCTACATCGACGACACCACCCATCGCGTACTGATCGTGCCGTGGGAAAGTGTGGTGGCCTGGGTCGCGCGCAGTCAGGGCGTCACCGGTTACGGCGCCCTGCGTGACTACACCTTCGGCATGGGGCTGGAGGACGAAGAGCACGACACCGTGCAATTTATCTTGATGGCCCAGCCCAGCGACGCGCATGCGCTGGGCATGTGGGCGTCGATTCGCAATTACATGGAGGAAGGGGAGTTGGTGGATACGCCCAATCCCATGCTCGTTCTGCTGGGGCTGACCCCGACCGAAGACGAGCTCAAACCTTATGAAGGACTGCATACGTTTGAAATTGAACGTAAAGGAGCGCGCTTCATGGGCTCGTTAGACGATGGCGCCGAAGACCTGAGCGCCGAACAGCGCCACCGTTACGGTTACGGTAAACGCACCCGATGGCCCCTGCGCTGGTGGTACGTCCGCCGCGTCCTGACCTTCTGGAAAATGCCCTACCTGATCGCCGAATGGGCCCACCGCAAAGGTCGTCCGACCCTGCCGGACAGCGTGCAAGCCTGGTCGCAACCCCTGCCTCCCGAGCAATGGGCCAAACCCAGCCCCGCGCTGCAAAAAGCCAACGCTCTGGTCAAACACGCCATGGACAAAAAAGGCACCAACTTCGTCGATGCCTGCAAAGCGGCGGGGCTGCATTGAGCAGGGATGGCTTGAGCAAGGTGCCGTACTGGTTGTTCACCCGCGAAGAAATGGCGACTGTCGATGTTCAACAAACTGTTCAAGCGTAAACGCGAGCCTGAATCCGCAGAATGGAGTTAATGATTCAGCCTGCCAGCGATAGCGGTCTTTTTGACGACTACAGTCTCTCGGTCAGCCGAGACCAAAAACACGGAATGATTCCCGAACCCCGCAGTCGGAGTTCAGGTATCACACATCTGAAGGAGGTTCACCGATGAACAACAAGACCCTAATCGCCAGCCTGGCCCTCGTCGCCGGCATCGCCGGGATCACCCCACTCGTTCAAGCGGCGCAAACCTCGAACGATACTGTCGAACAATCACCGACCGGCAAACGCGAACTGAACGTCAACGACCGCGCCCCGGATATCTACCAGCGCAGCGAAAAAGCCATCAAAAACTGGAAACAGAAAGGCCTCAAGCAACCAGAGCCGCAGGCGCAGTGGGTGCAGATCAACGATAAATACGTGATGGTGATGATTACCAACGGGACGATTGTGGCGATTCAGCCGGTCGAGAAATAGCTTGGGGACTCAATCAACCCGGCCATGACTCAGCAACTGTCCGCCACCCAACCGATACTGATTGTTCCCGCTGCGCTTGGCCTCATACATCGCCAGATCGGCAATGTGCAGCAAGCGATCCATGGTCGGCGCGTGGTCGGGGAATACGGCGACGCCGAGGCTGGTGCCGATGTGGCGTTGGTCGTTGCCGATCGGAATGGGTGGGGACAATTCGATGAAGATTTTCTGGCAGATGCTGCGGGCTTCGTCCTGCAGGTTCAGGCCGGGGGCGAGGCCTTGCAGGATGACCACGAATTCATCGCCGCCGATCCGCGCGACGGTGTCGCTGACTCGCAGGATGCGTTTCAGGCGAGTGGCGGTAGTGATCAAAACGCGGTCGCCGGCGGCGTGACCGTAGCGGTCGTTGATTGCTTTGAAGCCGTTGAGATCGATGAACACCAGCGCCACCCGCGTCTCGGTCACGCGGGCATGTTCGAGTGCTTCCGATAGCCGTTCTTCCAGCACCAGCCGATTCGGCAGACCGGTCAGCGGATCGAAATGGGCCAGATGCTGGAGATAGCTGGCCGAAGCCTTTTCTTCGGTAATGTCGCGCACCACGCCCATCATCTTGATCACCGCATCGTGATCGTTGCGTACCACGTTGCCGGTTTCCCGCAGCCAGCGAATCGTGCCGTCGGGCCAGACCACGCGGTATTCCTCATCGTGGTTTTCTCCGGTTTCCAGACAGCGCAATTCTCCGGCGCGCACCTTGGCGCGATCATCGGGGTGCACGCACGAGCAAAACAGGGCGTAGGAGGGTGTCACCTCGCCGATCTTGAACCCGAACATGCCGAAGATCGCATCCGACCAGTAGAGCCGGTCGGTGTCGACCTCCCAGTCCCAGGTGCCGATCCGGGCGAAATACTGGCTGCGCTTGAAGCGGTCGGCGTCGCCATCCTGGTGAATGTTCTGTCCTTCGGCCGCACGGGTGAGCAGTTCGCGATACTCGGCGAGTTGCTGACGAAGCTCGCGCACTCGGCGGATCAGAACGGCGATCACGACCATCAGCACAACGACAATGGCAAAGCCGATCCAGAGTTGAGTCATTCAAACATCGCTGACATGGCGTATCGATTCGGGATGGGTGGCGGGTGGCCATCATCCATCACGGCCAACACGGGGTCAAACGGTTGCCAAGGGCCGGTATTTCTGGGAAAACGGCCGCCAGCGGAACAATAGAGTGAAAGTCATGAATGATGAACTGCAGATAATCGATCTTCAGCCCGGCGACGGAAAAGCCGCCGTCAAAGGCGCGTTGATCACCACCCAGTACACCGGTTGGCTGGAAGACGGCACCGAATTCGATTCGTCCTGGAGCCGGGGCAAACCGTTCCAGTGCGTGATTGGCACTGGCCGGGTCATCAAGGGTTGGGATCAAGGGATCATGGGCATGCAGGTGGGCGGCAAGCGCAAGCTGCTGGTGCCGGCGCATCTGGGTTATGGCGAGCGGACGATGGGCAAGATTCCGCCGAATTCGAATCTGGTGTTTGAGATTGAGTTGCTGGAGGTTTTGACGCGGGAGGATTGATTGCCCGTTTCACTGCTGAGGTCATAAAACCCGCTGTCTCCTTTCACGGAGGCAGCGGGTTTTTTCTTGCCTTTTACCTGAGGCGTTACGCGGCAATCGCCATCTCATCCAGCGTCGCGGCAACCGTGCTGGTCAGGCTTGGAAATCGGCGCTTTACGCTGGTGAGTGCGGGCAGCAGTCGATTGCGGTCCAGTTCGCCATGGTCACGGGCGAGTTGGGTAAGGGCGTTGAGTGCGGCAGTGACGATGGATTTTCGTTCGCTCTCGAGCAGTAGCAGACAGACTTTCTGGGCCCACTGGCTGTCTTTTTCGTTGAGGCCGATGGAGATCAGGGCGGCGACGATGTGTGCATCGGATTTGCTTTCCATGGGTGTTCCTCAGGTCGTGGCATCGAGAGTGTCCAGCGCCCGATTGACCGCCAGTTCGCCACACATCACCACTTGGGCGATGCCCAGCACGGTGCTGCGGTAGGGCGGGTCCAGCAGCGCGGCGAAGTCGCTGAGCATCACGCTGGCCGAAGTCATCGATTCGCAGGCGTGGGCCAGCAAGGCATGTTGATCGATGTGGGGGGCGATGAGGAACATGCGGCAGGGGCAGTGCTGTTTCGGGGCGGTGGGTTTCAGGTAGTGGTCGAGAGCGCGCTCGGCGGCTTCGTGGAGTTTCTTTGAGTCGGTGGACGAGTAGGGCGAAGTCGGGTCGGACTCGTTGGGAGCGTCTTTTTCGGGTGGATCGGGTACGTATTTGAACATTCGGGAAAGCCTCAAAGTGATGCCGACACCACCTCGCGACTAAACGAATAGGTGGCAGCTGTACGCAGGTTAGTCGACCGGCGACTTCCCAAAACCGGCGCACCCGAGGGTGCCCTGCACACAGCCGCCATAGAGTGCAGATGAAGGTCACCTGACTTGTCTGGAGCACATGTAAAGTTTTGAGAAATCATCGAGCGACTAAACCCGTTCACTGACCATTCAGTGATGCGAATCAAGTTACCGACGCCCTCAAAACCGCACAAGCCGGCGGATTCTGGCGTAGTTGTAGGCAAAGGCGCAAGGCAATGTAGCCTCCCGGATGGGGGCAAAATGATGCGTCATTTTTCAGTCCGCCATCGCGAGCAAGCTCGCTCCCACAGGGGATCTGTGTGGGCTTAACAAGTGTGCCGACTCGCCAATTTCTGCTTTGTGATACCAAATGTCAGATAAGCCAATTCAAACTTGATTTATATCGGTTTCGATATAGTCTGCTGTATGTGATCGCTGCCATTCCTTGCAACACACCGCCGCGACACGATTCCGTCCGGGCTATTACGCTTTTCCTTCCAACACAGGAGAAGCCAATGCCAAGACACAAGGACGTGGTGTTTGTCGGGAGTGCGCTCAAGGATTTGAGAGCTTTTCCCCTCGATGCTCGCAGAGCTGCAGGATTCCAACTGGATCTGTTGCAACAGGGCGACGAACCCTTTGACTGGCGCCCCATGAAAACAGTCGGGCGGGGCGTCAATGAAATCAGAATCACCGAGGATTCAGGGGCGTTTCGAGTGTTTTATGTGGTCAACCGGCCTGACGCGATTTATGTGCTGCACGCCCTGCAAAAGACCACGCGCAAAACCGAGACGCGAGACATAGAACTGGCACGGGCCAGATACCAGGAAATAGGTTGAACCATGACGGATCATCAAAACTCTTCCCAGCGTTTCTCAAGCGTCTGGGATGCACTGGAAGACACGCCGCAGGAAGCGGCCAACATGCGCCTGCGGGCCAAGCTGATGCGCACGCTGTGCGAAACGATTCGTGCCTGGGAGCTTCCGCAGAAGGAGGCGGCCAAGCGTCTTGGCATCACCCAGCCGCGCCTCAACGACGTACTCAACGGCAAAATCGACAAATTCTCTCTCGATGCGCTGGTCAACCTGTCGGCCGCCGCGCAACTGGACGTAGACCTCTGCTTCTCGTCGTCCCCGCCACTGCAATGGGCCTGACAGACGAGGGTTCCCAACGGCCCTGCCTCTGAACAGCCTTCCAGAGGCGGCGCCGTCTGACGTGCCGCCTCATTCACATCAAAATTTCAAGCCGCGACGGATGGTCGAAAGCAGGCCTTGCCCCTTCTGATCTAAACAGCGAGTATGCTCGCCTTATAGGGGTAGGGGGTATAGGTATGTCGCACACACACGAACACAAAGGCGAGTTGCTTAACCGCGTCCGGCGTATTGCCGGGCAGGTTCAGGCCGTCGAAAAAGCGCTGGAGTCCGAGGCCGATTGCGCCAAGACGTTGCATTTGATGGCGGCGGTTCGCGGGGCGATCAACGGCCTGATGGAGCAGTTCATCGAGGCCCACGCCCGCGAGCATGTCGCCCGTCCCGACCTCAGCGACGAGGCCCGCGCCCAAGGCGTGGAAGAGTTGTTGCTGGCCATCCGCCGATATTCCAAGTGAGCGCCGATATCATGACCTTCAAGGTTGATGACTTTTCCCACGACCACCAGTTTCTCGGTGCTTCCCACGATGAAAATGCCCGCCGCACGCTGTGGGTGGTGGTTCTGACCTTCGTGATGATGATCGGCGAGATTGCCGCCGGTTATCTCACCGGTTCGATGGCATTGCTGGCCGACGGTTTCCACATGGCGACTCACGCCGGCGCCTTGGGCATCGCGGCGGCGGCCTACGGTTTTGCCCGGCGCAACGCCAACAACCGGCGCTACAGTTTCGGCACCGGCAAGGTCGGCGATCTGGCGGGTTTTGCCTCGGCTATGGTGCTGGGGCTGGTGTCGCTGGGGATTGCCGGGGAATCGGTTTTCCGTCTGTTCCAGCCGACCAGCGTGGCGTTCGGCGAAGCCACCTTGATCGCCGTGGTCGGACTGGGCGTCAACCTGCTCAGTGCGTTTTTGCTGGCCGGCCATCACAGCCATCATGACCACGGCCATAGTCACGACCACAGCCATGATCACGGTCATCATCACCATCACGACAACAACCTGCGATCAGCCTACATGCACGTACTGGCAGACGCGTTAACCTCGGTGCTGGCGATTGCCGCGCTGCTGGCCGGTCGCTATCTGGGCTTGGTGTGGATGGACCCGGTGATGGGCATTGTCGGTTCCGTCGTCATCGCCAAATGGGCCTGGAACCTGATGCGCGACAGCGCCGCCGTGCTGCTCGATACCACCGATGAGCCGGTGGCCGAGGAGATCCGCGAACTGCTGGAAACCTCCGATGACGTACGCATCAGCGATTTGCACGTCTGGCAGGTCGGCCCGCAGGCGCGGGCGGCGATTGTCAGCGTAGTCGCGGCGGCTGGCGTGACTGCTGAAGCGATTCGCGAGCGTCTGGCACCGGTGCATGAGTTGTCGCACCTGACGATCGAATTACGCAACGCCTAAGCCCGTACTTCGCTGAACAGCGGAATTCGCCCGTTCAGCGAAGGGCGGTAATGCCAGGCGAACCGCTTCAGGTCGATGTCATGAGCGAGGATTTCACTGATCGTCGCTGGCAATCGTCATCGCCGGCCTTTGCCCCTGACATTGGTGCCGACGTGTCTGGACTGGAGCATGCGCCGGCCGCACTTAGGCGGTTCGCTCGGGGCGGCGTTATTGCAGGCTGCGTTGAAGCGCAAATGGGTGACTCAGGATCTGGACTGCCGGGCGCTGACGTTGACGGTGCAAGGGCGCCGAGAATTTGCGTCACGCTGGGGTCTGGTTTTGCCCGAAGCCGGGCGGGACTCGTCAGGTCGCAAGCTGACGGATTCCACGCCCGGATCGGTGCATGCGCGTTAGCTCAGGGTATAACCGCTATCGACCACCCAATCCTGACCGATGACGCCGCGAGCACCATTGCCCAGTTGGAACAGAATGACGTCGGCCACTGCCGCAGGTTCGAGAAACTGCCCGCTCAAAAGCCGGTTGTTGACGCCTTGGGCCACGTCCCGGAGCGCTTCGTCACTCAGGCCCAATGTCGACCAGATCGGCGTTGCAGTCGGGCCGGGGGAGACGCAGTTGATGCGCACGCCGTGGGGTGCCAGCTCGACCGCGAGGGTCCTGGCATGGGCGATCAACGCTGCTTTTGATGCGATGTAGGCGGCCAGCCCCGCGAAACTGATTTGGGCCAGAAAAGTACCGATGAACACCACTGACGCCTTTTCTGCAAGGTGCGGGCGCAGGGCGGCCAAGGTGTTCAGGGCTCCGGCGCCGTTCACCGCCCATTGGCGATCGAACGCCGAGCTGTCGAGCCCGTCAGCGAGTTCTGCGATACCGGCATTGGGCACCACGAAGCTTGCCGGGCCCAGACTCGCAGCCTGCTCGGCCAAGGAGGCAAGGTCAGAGGCTTGAGTGACATCGCCGGGATGCCAGACCAGTTGCTGTGGATACCGCTCAAGCAGTTCGGCCAGTGCTCCGGGCTTTCGCGACATGGCCAACACGCGTGCACCTTGGTCGAGCAGGCGCTCGGTAGCGGCCAGGCCTATGCCCGAACTGGCGCCGGTGATGACCGCAAGCTTGCCCTGAAAAACATGATCCATGTTCAACTCCCGTTTTTGGTCTTCAGCCAAATGGCTACCGTGAGTCAGTCAATTTTCGGGCCATGCCGGACAGCCTTGAATATCAGGGGCTGCGCAGATTTGATAGTCATTATGACCTTCGTGATATCGAGTCAATCTGACTGCCATTGAGTCAAATTGACCTGACTGCTGCGGCGCGACAATCCGACGAAGAGCGGCATTGCACCTTGTATGAGCCAATTGGTCTCTATACTGTATATGCGAACAGTATTGAGTGCGTGCCATGCAAATTATCGACAAGCTCAGCATCCTCGCTGATGCCGCCAAGTACGACGCCTCCTGCGCCAGCAGTGGCGCGCCCAAGCGCAGCTCCGAGGGCAAGAGCGGGCTGGGATCGAGCGATGGCATGGGCATCTGCCACAGCTACACGCCGGACGGGCGTTGCGTGTCGCTGCTCAAGGTTCTGCTGACCAACTTCTGTCTCTACGACTGCCAATACTGTGTCAACCGCCGCTCCAGTGACGTGCCCCGCGCGCGGTTCACTCCAGAGGAGGTGGTGACGCTGACCCTGGATTTCTACCGGCGCAATTGCGTCAGCGGGTTGTTCCTCAGTTCAGGGATCATCCGCTCGGCGGACTACACCATGGAGCAACTGGTGCGTGTCGCGAAGCTGCTGCGCGAAGAGCATGAGTTTCGTGGCTACATTCATCTCAAGACCATTCCCGACGCGGATCCTGCCCTGATCGAAGAGGCCGGGCGTTATGCCGACCGCTTGAGCGTCAACATTGAATTGCCCACCGATGCCAGTTTGCAGACGCTGGCGCCGGAGAAGCACATCGGTTCGATCAAGCAGGCGATGAACACCATCTACACCGGCGTGCAGACCGTGCTTAACGAACCCCGCGCACCAAAGTTCGCCCCGGCCGGGCAGAGCACGCAGATGATCATTGGCGCCGATGACACCGACGACAGCACAATCCTGCACAGCGCTCAGGCGCTCTACGGCAACTTCCGTCTGCGCCGGGTCTATTACTCGGCGTTCAGCCCGATTCCCGACAGCCCGAAAAGCGTGCCGCTGGCCGCGCCGCCGCTGATGCGTGAGCACCGCTTGTATCAGGCTGATTTTCTGTTGCGCGGTTATGGCTATACCGCCGGTGAGTTGCTTCAGGGGCCGGGCAATCTGGCGCTGGACATCGACCCGAAACTGGCCTGGGCGCTGCAGAACCGCGAGGTGTTTCCGCTGGACCTCAACCGCGCTGAACCGGCGTTGATCTCACGCATTCCCGGCATCGGCCTGCGCACCACCGAACGTCTGGTGGAGCTGCGTCGGCAGCGGCGCATTCGCTACGAAGACGTGGCGCGTATGCGTTGCGTGCTGGCCAAGGCCAAGCCGTTCATCATCACCAGCGATTACCACCCGCAGCAGGCAGAAGTCACCAGCCAGATGCTCTATCAGCAACTGCGCGACCGGCCGATGCCGCAACAGATGGGACTTTGGGGATGATCAATCTCGATTGCGACGACCTGTTCGACATCTGGCGCCAGCAGGCGCGCTGGCTGCTCAGCCATGAAATCGACCCGAGTCTGGTGAGCTGGGCGTCGGAAGGCGTGAGCGATCTGTTCGCCAGTGACGTGTCGGTGCCCGAAGGGCAGGGGCCGTTTCAGGCTCGGATTCCGCGTGCATTGCTTGACACCCTGGAACAAGCATCTCGATACCGGGGCGATCAACGCTGGAGTCTGCTGTATGAAGTGCTGTGGCGCGTCAGCCATGGCGATCGCACCGCAATGATGGCCGGTGACAAACTGGGCAGCGAGTTGCAGCGCCGGATCAAGCAGGTGCAGCGCGAAGCCCATCATCTGCATGCGTTCGTGCGTTTCATCGAGCGCTCGGCGGATCTGCCGGGGCCGCAATATGTAGCGTGGCACGAACCGGCCCACGACATCCTGCACAGCGCCAGCGAACATTTCGTCGGGCGCATGGGGCGGCATCGCTGGCTGATAGCTACGCCCCGCGACGGCGTTTATTACGATGGCGAACGACTGATCCATCAACGGCAATGCCCGGTGGAGTGGCAGCAACTGGCGCAGAACGTCGATGATCCCCACGGTGATTTATGGCTGACGTACTACAGCCACATCTTCAACCCGGCGCGGTTGAACGAGAAAGTCATGCAAGGGCATTTGCCGACGCGGTTCTGGAAGAACCTGCCGGAGGGGGAGCTGATTCCCGGATTGATTACCCAGGCGCGCATGGGCAAGCAGCAGAACGGACAGGCGAGCGGGATTGCCGGTCGCGCGGGCAAGCGGATTGCCATGAAGGTTAGCGAACGGGACGAATGAAAAAGCCCCCATCGATCACTCGATGGGGGCTTTTGTGCATCTGGCTGTCAGATCAAACCTTGACGATCCAGCCTGCTGGCGCTTCGATGTCGCCGGTCTGCACGCCGGTCAGCTCTTTGTAGAGCTTCTGGGTCACAGGGCCGACTTCGGTTTCGCTATGGAACACGTGCAGGTGGTCGTTGTAGCTAATGCCGCCGATCGGGGTGATCACCGCAGCGGTACCGCAGGCACCGGCTTCCTTGAAGTCCGACAGCTTGTCGATGAACACGTCGCCTTCGACCACTTCCAGACCCAGGCGGGACTTGGCCAGTTCGATCAGCGACAGACGGGTGATACCCGGCAGTACCGACGGCGAGTTCGGGGTCACGAACTTGTTGTCGTGGGTAATCCCGAAGAAGTTAGCCGAACCGACTTCCTCGATCTTCTTGTGGGTCAGCGGATCCAGGTAGATGGCATCAGCGAAGTGCGCTTTCTTGGCCTGGGAGCCTGGCATCAGGCTGGCGGCATAGTTGCCACCGACCTTGGCGGCACCGGTGCCTTGTGGCGCGGCGCGGTCGAAGGTGGAGATCTGGAAGTTGTGCGGGGTCAGGCCGCCCTTGAAGTAGGCGCCAACCGGAATCGCGAACACCGAGAAGATGAACTCAGGTGCGGTACGCACGCCGATGTTGTCACCCACGCCGATCACGAAAGGACGCAGGTACAGCGCGCCGCCGGTGCCGTAAGGCGGGATGAAGCGCTCGTTGGCACGAACCACTTGCTTGCACGCTTCAATGAACTGCTCGGTGGACACATGTGGCATCAGCAGGCGGGCGCAGCTGCGTTGCATGCGTGCAGCGTTCTGGTCCGGACGGAACAGGTTGATCGAGCCGTCCTTGCAACGATAGGCCTTCAGGCCTTCGAAGCATTGCTGACCATAGTGAAGCGCAGTGGAGCCTTCGCTGATGTGCAGCACGTTGTCTTCGGTCAGGGTGCCTTTGTCCCACTCGCCGTTGCGAAAGTACGACAGATAGCGTTTGTCGGTCTTGATGTAGTCAAAACCCAGCTTGTCCCAGTTGATGCTTTCGTTACCCATGACACCCTCTATCACTGAACAACCGCCGAAGCGGTTCAAGGCTTCTGACGTTTTTTTGGATGGGCACAACAATACTTCATTCTTGAGCGGTTTCGCAGCCCGAAATCTCTGCCTTTGATCGTTCCCACGCTCTGCGTGGGAATGCAGTCCGGGACGCTCTGCGTCCCGACAGTCGAACGCGGAGCGTCCGTGGAGGCATTCCCACGCGGAGCGTGGGAACGATCTGCGACCGAGAGTTACAGGTGCAACGCATGCCCAAGCGCACGCAACGCCGCTTCCTGCACCGCTTCGCCCAGGGTCGGGTGCGCATGAATGGTGCCGCCGATGTCTTCCAGTCGTGCGCCCATTTCAAGGCTTTGCGCGAACGCGGTCGACAGCTCCGACACCCCGACACCCACTGCCTGCCAACCGACAATCACATGATTGTCCCGACGAGCGACCACCCGCACGAAGCCGGTTTTCGATTCCAGGGTCATCGCCCGGCCATTGGCCGCGAACGGGAAGTTCGACACGATGCAGTCCAGTCCCGCAGCTTTCGCTTCGTCCGGCGTCTTGCCGACGACCACCAGTTCCGGGTCGGTGAAGCAAACCGCAGCGATGGCGGTCGGGTTGAATTCGCGGGTCTTGCCGCTGATCAGCTCGGCCACCATCTCGCCCTGAGCCATGGCGCGGTGGGCCAGCATCGGCTCGCCGCTCAGGTCGCCGATGGCGTAGACGTTGCGCATGCTGGTCTGGCAACGGTTGTTGATCTTGATCGCGGAGCCGTTCATGTCCAGGTTCAGCGCTTCAAGGTTCCAGCCTAGGGTATTGGGTTTGCGACCGACGGCCACCAGCACCTGATCGGTTTCCAGATTCAGGGTGTCGCCGTTCGGATCGCGCACCTGCAACGTACCGTCGAAGCCCAGAACGCTGTGTTTCAGATACAGCTTCACGCCCAGTTGCTTCAGCGCGTCGTGCACCGGTTGGGTCAGTTCTGCGTCGTAGGCCGGCAGGATGCGATCCTGCGCCTCGACCACGCTGACCTCGGCGCCGAGCTTGCGATAAGCAATGCCCAATTCCAGACCGATGTAACCGCCACCCACCACGATCAGACGCTTCGGAACCGACTTCGGCGCGAGCGCCTCGGTAGACGAAATGATCGGCCCGCCAATCGGCAGGATCGGCAGATTGACGCTTTTCGAACCGGTGGCCAGCACCAGATGTTCGCAGTGGATGCGGGTGTCGCCGACTTCCACGGTCTTGCCATCGATGACCCTGGCCCAGCCGTTGATGACCTGAACCTTGTTCTTCTTCAGCAACGCGGCGACGCCAGTGGTCAGGCGATCGACGATGCCGTCCTTCCACTCGACGCTTTTGCTGATGTCGAGGGTCGGCGCCGAAACGCTGATGCCCAGTGCCGAATGCTGATTGTGGTGTTGAGTCTGGTGAAACTGTTCGGCCACATGAATCAGCGCTTTCGACGGAATACAGCCGATGTTCAGGCAAGTGCCGCCCAGCGATTCGCCCTCGACCAGAATGGTCGGAACGCCCAGTTGCCCGGCACGAATGGCCGTTACGTAACCGCCGGGGCCGCCGCCGATGATCAGCAGCGTGGTGTTCAGAGTTTGCATGCCATCACTCCACAAACAGGGTCGCGGGTTGTTCGAGCAGACCACGGATGGCCTGGATGAAGAGCGCCGCGTCCATGCCGTCGACCACGCGGTGATCGAAGGAGCTGGAGAGGTTCATCATCTTGCGGATCACCACCTGGCCTTTGACGACCATCGGGCGTTCGACGATTTTGTTGACGCCGACGATCGCCACTTCCGGCAGGTTCAGCACCGGGGTACTGACGATGCCGCCAAGGGCGCCGAGGCTGGTCAGGGTGATGGTCGAGCCGGACAGCTCATCGCGGCTGGCCTTGCCATTGCGGGCGGCAGTGGCAAGACGAGAAATTTCCGCCGCACTGTCCCACAGGCTGCGCGCTTCGGCGTGACGCACCACCGGTACCATCAGGCCGACGTCGCTTTGGGTGGCGACGCCGACATGCACCGCGCCGAGACGGGTGATGACCTGGGCTTCGTCGTCGTAACGGGCGTTCATCTGCGGGAAGTCGCGCAGGGCGACGACCAAGGCACGTACGAGGAACGGCAGCAAAGTCAGCTTGCCACGGCTGGCGCCATGTTTTTCGTTCAGGTGTGAACGCAGTTCTTCAAGCGCGGTGACGTCGATTTCCTCGACATAACTGAAGTGCGCAGCACGTTGGGTCGCTTCCTGCATGCGCTGGGCAATCTTGCGGCGCATGCCGATCACTTGAATCTGTTCTTCATCGTGACGCTGGGCGTAAGCGGCGGCGACCGGTGCCGAAGCGTTCGACTGACCCTGTGCCAGGTAGGCGTCGAGGTCTTCGTGCAATACGCGACCGGCCGGGCCGGAACCGCGCACCAGACGCAATTGAATACCCAGATCCAGCGCGTGTTTGCGCACGGCCGGCGAGGCCAGAGGACGCTCATCGGCTTCACGGGCAACCATTGGGCCCTGGCAAACGGCAGCCGCCGGACGCGGCGCGGTGACAGCAGGTTTGCTTTCGACGACCGCTTCAACTTTGGGTGCGGCAGGTGCTTCTTTCGCCGCAACAGGCGCCGGCTTGTCCGACTCCTTCAGATTGCCGGCGCCTTCAACCTCGATGCTGATCAGGATACTGCCGACCGCCATCACTTCACCCGGCTGACCGCCCAACGCAATCACCTTGCCGTGTACCGGCGAGGGAATATCGACCATCGCCTTGTCGGTCATCACATCCGCCAGTACCTGATCTTCAACGACCAGATCGCCAACCTTGACGTGCCACTGCGACAGTTCTACTTCTGCGATGCCTTCGCCGATGTCCGGCATCTTGATAACGTGCGTGCCCATTCAGACCTCCATGACCCGTTTCAGCGCCGCGCCCACTCGGGACGGCCCAGGGAAATACGCCCACTCCTGCGCGTGCGGGTAGGGGGTGTCCCAACCGGTGACGCGCTCGATCGGCGCTTCCAGGTGGTGGAAGCAATGCTCTTGCACCAGCGACACCAGTTCGGCGCCGAAACCGCAGGTGCGGGTGGCTTCGTGCACCACCACGCAACGGCCGGTTTTCTTCACGGATTTGACGATGGTTTCCAGGTCCAGCGGCCACAGGCTGCGCAGGTCGATGACCTCTGCATCAACGCCGGATTCTTCGGCGGCAACTTGCGACACGTAAACGGTGGTGCCGTAGGTCAGCACGGTCACGTCCTTGCCCGGACGGGTGATCGCGGCGACATCCAGCGGTACGGTGTAGTAACCGTCCGGCACTTGCGCGGCCGGGTGTTTCGACCACGGGGTTACCGGGCGATCGTGGTGGCCGTCGAACGGGCCGTTGTACAGGCGTTTCGGCTCGAGGAAGATCACCGGGTCATCGTTTTCGATGGAGGCGATCAGCAAGCCTTTGGCGTCATACGGGTTGGACGGCATGACGGTGCGCAGACCGCAGACCTGAGTGAACATCGCTTCGATGCTCTGGCTGTGGGTCTGGCCGCCGTAGATGCCGCCGCCGCAAGGCATGCGCAGGGTCATCGGCGCGGTGAACTCGCCGGCCGAGCGATAACGCAGACGGGCGGCTTCGGAAATGATCTGGTCGGACGCGGGGTACACGTAGTCGGCGAACTGAATCTCGGCAACCGGACGCAAGCCATAAGCACCCATGCCCACGGCGACGCCGACGATGCCGCTCTCGGAGATCGGCGCATCGAACACCCGCGAGGTGCCGTACTTGGCCTGCAGGCCTTCGGTGCAACGGAACACGCCGCCGAAGTAGCCGACGTCCTGGCCGAACACCACAACGTTGTCGTCACGCTCAAGCATCACATCCATGGCCGAGCGCAGGGCCTGGATCATGGTCATGGTGGTCGTGGTCATGGCGGTTTCCAACTGAATATTGTTGTTGTGATCGTTCATGTCAGATCCCCAACTGCTGACGCTGGCGCTTCAAGTGCTCCGGCATCTCTTTGTAGACGTCTTCGAACATGGTCGCGGCGCTCGGAATCTGGCCGCCGGCGAGGGTGCCGTACTGCTCGGCCTGTTTCTGCGCGGCGATCACCTCGGCTTCGAGTTCGGCGCTGACGGCGGCGTGCTCTTCTTCCGACCAGTGACCGACCTTGATCAGGTGCTGTTTCAGGCGGGCAATCGGGTCGCCCAGCGGGAAGTGGCTCCAGTCGTCGGCAGGACGGTATTTGGACGGATCGTCGGAGGTCGAGTGTGGGCCGGCGCGGTAGGTGACCCATTCGATCATGGTCGGGCCGAGGTTGCGGCGGGCGCGTTCGGCGGCCCAGGCGGAGGCGGCGTAGACCGCGTAGAAATCGTTGCCGTCAACGCGCAGCGAGGCGATACCGCAACCGACGCCGCGTCCGGCGAAGGTGGTGGCTTCACCACCGGCGATGGCCTGGAAGGTCGAAATTGCCCACTGGTTATTAACCACGTTGAGGATCACCGGCGCCCGGTAAACGTGAGCGAAGGTGAGGGCGGTGTGGAAGTCCGATTCGGCGGTGGCGCCGTCGCCGATCCAGGCCGAGGCGATTTTGGTATCGCCCTTGATCGCCGAGGCCATGCCCCAGCCCACGCCCTGGATGAATTGAGTGGCGAGGTTGCCGGAAATGGTGAAGAAACCGGCGTCCTTGACCGAGTACATGATCGGCAACTGACGGCCCTTGAGCGGATCGCGCTCGTTGGACAGCAGTTGGCAGATCAGGTCGACCAGCGGTACGTCGCGGGCCATCAGAATGCTTTGCTGGCGGTAGGTCGGGAAGCACATGTCGTCGATGTTCAAGGCCAGGGCCTGGGCGCTGCCGATGGCTTCTTCGCCAAGGCTCTGCATGTAGAACGACATTTTTTTCTGACGTTGGGCGACCACCATGCGGTTGTCGTAGATCCGGGTCTTGAGCATGGCGCGCATGCCTTTGCGCAGGATCTCGACCGGCACGTTTTCGGCCCATGGGCCGAGGGCATTGCCCTGGTCGTCGAGCACGCGGATCAGGCCGCGGGCAAGGTCGGCGGTGTCGGCCGGTTCAACATCGATGGAAGGTTTGCGCACCGTCCCGGCATCGGTCAGATGCAGGTAGGAGAAATCGGTTTTGCAGCCTGGGCGACCCGAGGGTTCAGGGACGTGCAGACGCAGCGGTTCATACGCTTGGGTCATGGCTTCTACGCTCGATCTTGTGAATTTCTTGTAGTGAGCTGGCAGTCATTCTTCGATAAAAGAAATCTTGTCCTACAACAATCATAGGCCCGGGCAAGAAGAATATTTCTCTCTGTTTCGTTGCGCTGGCGATCATTTGCAGATAGAAATTCTGCATAAACATAAAAAACAGGTGGTTTTGTCTCATGCGCAAACTGGACCGTACCGACATCGGCATTCTCAACAGCCTTCAGGAGAACGCGCGCATCACCAACGCCGACCTCGCCCGTTCGGTCAATCTGTCGCCAACGCCGTGCTTCAACCGGGTCAAGGCGATGGAGGAACTGGGGCTGATCCGCGAGCAGGTGACGCTGCTCGACGCCGACCTGCTGGGGCTGCACGTCAACGTGTTCATCCACGTCAGCCTCGAGAAGCAGGTAGAGGAAGCGCTGCAGCATTTCGAGGAGGCGATTTCCGACCGGCCGGAAGTCATGGAGTGCTACCTGATGGCCGGCGACCCGGACTATCTGATCCGGGTGCTGGTGCCGACCATTCAGGCGCTTGAACGCTTCATGATGGACTTTCTGACCAAAGTCCCTGGTGTGGCAAATATCCGCTCAAGCTTTGCGCTCAAGCAGGTGCGCTACAAGACAGCATTGCCGTTGCCGGCGAATGGCTTGACGCTGGGGGTTTGAAGATCATTCCCAGGCTCTGCGTGGGGGTGCCGCCTCGGGCGCTCCCGATCAATTGATTACAGTTTGTTGATCGGAATCTTCAGATACACCACGCCGTTATCTTCTGCCGCTGGAAAATTGCCCGCCCGCACATTGACCTGAATCGCCGGCAGCAACAGCGTCGGCATGCCCAACCCGGCATCGCGTTTGGTGCGCATCTCCACAAATGCGGCTTCGTCGACGCCGTCATGCACATGGATATTGCTTTTACGCTGCTCACCCACGGTGGTCTGGCATTGCGAGGCGCGACCTTGCGGCGGGTAGTCGTGGCAGACGTAGAGCTTCACGCTGGCGGGGAAGGCCAGCAGCTTGTGAATCGAATTGAACAGTTGATGGGCGTTGCCACCCGGGAAGTCGCAACGGGCGGTGCCGACGTCAGGCATGAACAGGGTGTCGCCGACCAGGATCTGTTCTCCATCGATCAGGTAAGCCATGTCCGCCGGAGTGTGGCCGGGAACGTGCAGGGCGGTGGCCTTGAGGTTGCCGATCCGGAACGACTCGTTGGGTGCGAACAGGTGATCGAACTGCGAGCCGTCGACGCGAAATTCCGGCTCCAGGTTGAACAGCGCCTTGAACACGTTCTGCACTTTGCTGATCGATTCGCCAATTGCGATTTTCCCGCCCAGTTCCCGGCGCAGGTACGGAGCGGCGGACAAGTGATCGGCGTGGGCATGGGTTTCCAGCAGCCACTGCACTTGCAGGTGATGGGCGCGAACGAAGGCGATGATCCTGTCGGCCTGAGCCGTACAGGTGCGACCGGCGGCGCCGTCGTAATCGAGCACCGGATCGACGATTGCGCACTGCCCGCCGTCGGCCTCGTAGACCACGTAGCTGTAGGTCGAAGAGGCGGGGTCGAGGAAAGCTTCAATCAGCGCGGGCATGAACACGGTCCTGTGCAGGAAAGTGGGAAGTCAGGGTTGCAACACTTTATGTAAACACATAATGTCCGCAGCTTAAGTGACGTTGAAGGCATCCTGCAAATGCAATCCAGTCTGACCGAATGTGAAGTCGCCCAACTGCGCGCCTCGGCCTCCAAGGCCTGTTCGCTGCTCAAGGCATTGGCCAACGAGGATCGGCTGTTGATCCTGTGCCAGTTGACCCAGGGCGAGCGCAACGTTGGCGAGCTGGAGAAAATGACCGGCGTGCGTCAGCCAACCCTGTCCCAGCAACTGGGCATCCTGCGCGATGAAGGGCTGGTCGCGACCCGTCGTGAAGGCAAGTACATTTTTTACGGTCTCGCCAGTCACGAAGTGATCCAGGTGATGAAAACCCTGTCCGGACTCTACTGCGGAGCCGTGCTCAAAAGCTGGGCGCAATAGACCCGGCTATCCTTGCGTGCAGCCATAAGGAACAAACAATGAACGATCAACACTGGGGCCCAACCATCAGTGCGGACATCGTGGTCATCGGCGGCGGCACTGCCGGCATCGGTTTTGTCGCAAGCCTGCTCAAGCGCGATCCCGGGCTGAACATCACGGTGATCGAGCCGAGTACCCAGCATTACTACCAGCCGGCCTGGACGCTGGTCGGCGGCGGCGCCTATGACGCCAAAGACACCGCCCGACCGATGAACAAGGTGATGCCGCGCCAGGCCACTTGGATTCAGGCGGCGGTGACCGGCATCGATCCCGATCAGCGCCGTCTCACGCTTAACGATCAACGCACTGTCACCTATCAGAACCTGATCGTCTGCCCCGGCCTGCGCCTGGCGTGGGAGAAGATCGAAGGCCTGCAGGAAAGCCTCGGCCAGCACGGCGTCACCTCCAACTACAGCTATCAGCACGCGCAATACACCTGGGATCAGGTGCAGAAGCTGCGCGGCGGCAAAGCCCTGTTCACCCAGCCGCCGATCCCGATCAAATGCGCCGGCGCGCCGCAAAAGGCGCTTTATTTGTCCTGCGATCACTGGCTCAAGCGCAATGTGCTGGGCAAGGTCGACGTCGAGTTCAATCTTGCCGGCGCCGCGCTGTTCGGCGTCCCGACCTTCGTGCCGCCGCTGATGAAGTACATCGAAAAATACAACGCGCGGCTGGCGTTCAATTCCAATCTGGTAAAAGTCGACGGCCCAGCGAAAACCGCCTGGTTTGAGGTCAAGGACGCGGACGGCAACGTCACCCGTCAGGCGAAAACATTCGATCTGCTGCACGTCGTCCCGCCGCAGGTTTCGCCGGATTTCGTCGCCCAGAGCCCGTTGGCCGACGCTGCCGGATGGTGCGAGGTCAACCCGCACACACTGCAACACCCGCGCTATCCCGAAGTGTTTGCCCTGGGCGATATCTGCGGCACCACCAATGCGAAAACCGCGGCGGCAGTGCGCAAGCAGGTCGTGGTGGTGGCGGAAAACCTGTTGGCCCTGCGCAAGGCACTGGCGCTGCCGCTGAAGTACGACGGCTACGGTTCCTGCCCGCTGACGGTGGAGAAGGGCAAGGTGATCCTCGCCGAGTTTGGCTACGCCGGAAAACTGCTGCCGACCTTTCCCCTCGACCCGACGGTGCCACGCCGTTCCGCGTGGTGGCTGAAGGCGACGCTGCTGCCATGGTTCTACTGGAACGGCATGCTCAAGGGGCGCGAATGGCTGACGAGTCTGTCCAGGGTCGACTGAGAACACTCTATGTTGCTGGCAAGTCTGTTTGGCGTGGTGATGGGGTTGATCCTCGGTCTGACCGGAGCCGGTGGCGGGATTCTCGCCGTGCCGGCGCTGGTGCTGGGTCTTGGCTGGACGATGACGCAAGCAGCGCCGGTGGCGTTGTTCGCGGTGGGCAGCGCGGCGGCGGTCGGCGCGATTGATGGGTTGCGTCATGGTCTGGTGCGTTATCGCGCGGCGCTGCTGATTGCGGCGCTTGGCGCGGTGTTTTCTCTGGTGGGCATCTACTTCGCCCATCAGTTGCCGGAAAAGGTTCTGATGATCCTGTTCAGCCTGCTGATGGTGATGGTGGCGTGGCGCATGCTGCGCCGCGAACGCCAGCAGGAGGGGCCGAGCGACCATGGTCACGCCAGTTGGGGCCAGAAAAACTGCATGCTCAATGAGCAGACCGGCCGTTTCGACTGGACCGCCAAATGCACCGCAACCCTTGCGGTACTGGGTGCGGTCACTGGTGTGGTGTCCGGGTTGCTGGGGGTTGGCGGCGGGTTTCTGATCGTGCCGGCGTTCAAGCAACTGACGGATGTACAGATGCGCGGTATCGTCGCCACTTCACTGATGGTCATCAGCCTGATTTCTGCCATCGGCGTGGTCGGCGCGTTTCATGCCGGGGTGCGGATCGATCATCTGGGCGCATCGTTTATCGTCGCCAGCATCGTCGGCATGATTGTCGGCCGCAAACTCTGCGCGCGGGTGCCGGCAAGGACGTTGCAGGTGGGGTTCGCCAGCGTGTGTCTGGTGGTCGCCGCTTACATGTTGCTGCGTGCGTGAGACAAAACCTGTGGCGAGGGAACGAACGCCCTCGCCACAGCAATCGCGTTACAACACCAGGTGCGGTAACCACAGCGACAGCGCCGGAACGTAGGTCACCAGCATCAGCACCAGGAACAGCACGGCGTAGAACGGCAGCAGCGCCTTCACCGTGCTTTCGATACTGACCTTGCCCACCGCCGAACCCACGAACAGCACCGCTCCCACGGGCGGTGTTATCAGGCCGATACCGAGGTTGACCAGCATGATCATGCCGAACTGCACCGGATCGACGCCGATACCGAGAATCACCGGCATCAGGATCGGTGTGAGGATCAGAATCAGCGGTGCCATGTCCATCACGGTGCCGAGCAACAGCAGCATGACGTTGATGCACATCAGGATCACGTAGCGGTTATCGGACAGGGTCAGGAACAGCGTGGTGATCTTCGCCGGGATCTGCATCAGGGTCATGATGTAGCCGAAACTGGCGGCGAAACCGATCAGAATCATCACGATGGAAATGGTGCGTACCGTGCGGTGCATCAGTTTCGGCAGTTCACTCCATTTGTAGTCGCGGTAGATGAACATGGTGACGAAAAACGACCACAGCACGGCAATGGCCGCCGACTCGGTGGCCGTGAAGATCCCCGACAGAATCCCGCCGAGAATGATCACCATCGCCATCAGGCCCCACAACGCTTCGCCGCAAATTTTCAGGGCTTCGCGCAGCGGGATCACTTCGCCCTTGGGGTATTCGCGTTTGCGCGCAAAAATCAGGCACAACACCATCAGGCACGCGCTCATCAGCAGGCCCGGCACCACGCCGGCCATGAACAGCGAAGCAATGGAAACGGTGCCGCCGGCGGCCAGCGAGTAGAGCACCGAGTTGTGACTGGGCGGGGTCAGCAGAGCCTGTACCGAACCGCTGACGGTGACCGCTGTAGAGAATTCCCGAGGGTAGCCTTTGCGCTCCATTTCCGGGATCAGCACCGAACCCACCGATGCGGTGTCGGCCACCGACGAGCCGGAAATCGCGCCGAAAAAGGTCGAGGCCATGATGTTGACCAGCGACAGGCCACCACGCACGAAACCCACCAGGACCCCGGCAAACGCCACCAGCCGCCGCGACATGCCGCCCTCGGCCATGATCGCTCCGGCGAGCACGAAGAACGGAATCGCCAGCAGCGAGAATTTGTTCACCCCGCCCGCCACCTGAATCATCAAGGCCTGGAACGGAATGTCGATCCACCAAGCGCCGATCAGCGCCGACAACCCGAGCGCGTAGGCAACCGGCATGCCGATCAGGATCAGTGCGATAAAACTGCCCAGCAGAATCAATGCGTCCATCAGGCAGCCCCTTCGTTTTCTTCAACCAGGTCGAATCGCACCACGCGGCGGTTGCTTTGATCGCCGAGCAACAGTTTTTCCAGTACGAAAATCAGCGTCAGCGCACCGCCAATCGGGATCGGCATGTAGGTGATGCCGACCCGCAACGTCGGCAGGGCGCTCATGAACTGGTTCCAGGTCGACAGGCACAACTTCGTGCCCCAGATCGTCATGAACAGGCAGATGGTGCCCATGAGTACCTGTGAAACGATGCTCATGGTTCGGCGCATATTCGGTTGCAGGCGGTCGGTGACCATCGCCACCGCCATGTGTGCGCCGGCGCGGTAGCTGGCGGCCGCGCCGATGAACGTGAAGACCATCATCAGCAGGATGGCGGCAGGCTCCGGCCAGCTCGAGCCGGTGCCGAGCACGTAACGGGCGAACACGCCCCAGGGGATGATCAGAGCAATGGTCAGCACCGACAGACCGGCGACCCAGATGCAGGCCATGTAGATCCGGTCATTGATGCGCAGCAGCAAATTCTTCATCGGGTTCCACCGTAACCGGGCACGCGCGGACATCAGGCGACGTCAGCGCTGCCGGGCCTTTTGCAGAGGGCTGGGAGGGTTACTGAACGGCTTCGATGCGCTTGATCAGGTCGGCGTAGGGGGCGCCGTATTTCTCGCGGATCGAGGCGGTGGCCTCGTAGAAGGGTTTCTTGTCGACGGTGATGAACTCTACGCCGGCCGCCTTGAGTTTTTCCTCACTGCTGACGGACTTGGCGTCCCACAGCGTGCGCTCCTGAGCCTGCGCAGCCTTGGCGGCTTTCTTCACCAGCGTCTGCTGATCGGGGGTGAGTCTGTCCCAGGTGATTTTTGACATCACGATGGGCTCGGGCAGGATCAGGTGCCCGGTCAGGCTGTAAAACTTGGCGTTCTGGTAGTGGTTGTGTTCGAGCAGGGTGGGTGGATTGTTTTCCGCGCCATCGATGACGCCGGTCTGCAGGGCACTGAAGATTTCGCCGGTGTCCATGGCGATCCCGTTGCCGCCCATGGCATTGATGGTTTCGATGAACATCGGATTGCCCTGCACGCGGATTTTCATGCCCTTGAGGTCTGCCAGGCTGCGCAACGGTTTCTTGGTGTAGATGTTGCGCGTGCCGCCGTCCATCCACGCCAGGGCGACGAGGTTGAATTCCGATTGAGTGATCTTGTCGAGGATCTCGTCACCGATTTCACCGTCGATGATCTTGCGCATGTGCGCCTGGTCACGGAACACGAACGGCATATTGAACACGTTTACGTCCGGTACCACCGGGCCGACGATGCCGAGGCTGACGCGGGCCATCTGGATGGCACCGACCTGGGCCTGTTCGACCACTTCCTTTTCCGAGCCGAGTACGCCGCCAGGGAACATCTTGAAGGTCAGCTTGCCGTCACTTTCGGCGACCAGGGTCTTGCCCAATTGTTCTTCGGCGACCACGGTCGGATAACCGGCGGGGTGGATGTCGGCGAATTTGATTTCCAGTGCCTGGGCCGCGCTGCCGAAGGTGAGCGCGAGGGGCAGGGCGGCGGCGAGCAACGTGCGTTTGAAGTCCATGAGGGGTTCTCCAGTCTTGTTGTTTTTGTGTTCAAGGCACAGCGATGCAGCGGGGGCGGTTACAGCAGGTCATCGAAGATTGGCTCCGGCAAGCCTTTGACGCCGGGGTTGAGGGCGAACACCCCGCCGGCCAGGGAGTGTGGATCCTGGTCGTCGCCGGGGCGGATCGAGGTCACGAACAAGGTATCCATCCGGCTTCCGCCAAAGGCGCACATGGTGGGTTTTTTCACCGGCACCTGCAGCGAGCGGTCGAGGCGACCTTCGGGGGTGAACCGGTGGATCAGGCCGACGTCGTTGGCGCAGATCCAGTAACAACCCTCGGCATCCACCGCCGCGCCGTCAGGGCGGCCGTAATAATGATGCATGTCCACGAACACCCGTCGATTGGAGGGGGTGCCTGTCTCGGTGTCGTAATCGAAAGCCCAGATCAGTTGCACGCTCGGGTGCGAATCCGACAGGTACAGGGTTTTGCCATCCGGGCTGAAGCCCAGACCATTGGGCACGATGAAGCCATCAAGCTGCGCTTCGATCACGCCCGTCTGACCGGCAGCGTAGCGATAGAGCCGGCCCTCGGGCAGATTCAGGCCCATGTTCAGCACCATGCTGCCGGCCCAGAACCGGCCCTGCCGGTCGCAGCGGCCGTCGTTCAGGCGCATGTCCTGGCGGCTGTGCTCGACCGGAGCGAGCAGGTCGCTGTCGAGGCTGCCATCGCCGTGCGGCTGCAAGTGGAAGAACCCGCTCTCCATGCCGGCCACCCAGCCGCCCCTGCTGTGTCGCGCGATGCAGGCGAGCATTTCGGGAGCCTTCCAAGCGTGGACGTGGCCCGTGTCGGCGCTCCAGCGTTGCAGTCCACCGTTGGGGATATCGACCCAGTAGAGCGCATTTTCCTGCGGCACCCACACCGGGCTTTCACCCACCGCGTTGCGGGTGTCGACGATCATTTCGGCTTGCATACTCATTCCCTTGGTTTTATTGGAGACGTCAATCGCGCCGGTCAGTCGCCAAAAGGGCCGGCCGCAACGAAGGCTCCGCCCTGATAGATCCGCGCCGGGTCATCGTTGGCGGGCATCGGCTGCGCCTCGACTTTTTCGCGAAACACTTCAGACGTGTCTTTGGCCGCGAAACCGAGGTGGCTGGCGAAGCGGTTGTCCCACCACACCTCCTTGTTGGCGGACATGCCATAGACCACGGTGTGGCCGACGTCGGGGGTGTACAGCGAACGTTCCAGCAATTGGGTGAGGTCATCGAAGCTCAGCCAGGTGTGCATCATTCGGCGGTTCTGCGGTTCGGGAAACGACGAGCCGATGCGGATGCTGACGGTTTCGATGCCATAGCGATCGAAGTAGAAACTGGCCATGTCTTCGCCGTAGGACTTGGACAGACCGTAATAGCCGTCGGGACGGCGAGCAGAGCTGGCGTCGAGGCGCTCATCCTGTTTGTAAAAGCCGATGACATGGTTGGAGCTGGCGAAGATCACCCGTTTGACGCCGTGGCGGCGTGCCGCTTCATAGAGGTGGAACACGCCACAGATATTGGCACCGAGGATTTCTTCGAAGGGGCGCTCCACTGAAACGCCACCGAAATGCAGGATCGCATCCACGCCTTCGACCAGTTGATGCACGGCGGTTTTGTCGGCGAGGTCGCAGAGCACGATTTCTTCCCGGTCATCGATGGCCGGGGCGAGGGCGGCGATGTCCGACAGGCGCAGCACGTTGGCATACGGGCGCAGGCGTTCACGCAAGACTTTGCCCAGGCCACCGGCGGCGCCGGTCAGCAGCAGGCGATTGAACGGAGTTGGGGCGGTGGAGGTGGGCGTCATGGCAATCCCTTACGCGTTGTTATTAGGGTTGTTGTAGGTTGTCGTATGACTGCGCTGAAGTATCGGTAGGGTTTCCGGAACTTGTCAACGCGACTTTCGGTGTAAGTGACAGAAGGCGGATGCACTCTCCGTTCACGCCATGCCGCTGTTTACAACAACGAAATCGGGTAACTGATGAAGATCCGGTTCTCATCGAATTCATTGGTGCTGAAGTCCCGGCGAATCGTCGCGTTGCGCCATTTGACGTTGAGATTCTTCAGCGGACCGCTCTGAACGGTGTAGGCCAGTTCCGACTCGCGACCCCATTCCTTGCCATCGGTGATGGTGCCGGTGTGCACGTTGTCACCGCTGATGTAGCGGTTCATCAACGTCAGCCCGGGGACGCCGAGAACAACGAAGTTGTAGTCGTGGCGAATCTGCCAGGAGCGCTCCTTCGCGTTGTCGTAACTGGCGTTGTAGCTGTCGTTGGCCAGAGTGCCGCCACTGGTGCCGTTGACGCGCATCCAGGCATCGTCGCCACTGAGCTTTTGCAGGCCTATGTAGAACGTGTTGCCGCCGTACCTGGCCGAAAGCAGGGCGAACGCGGTTTTGTTGTCGAGATCGCCGGCCTGAGCGCTGCCGTCTTCCTTGCCGGTGAAAAAGCCGAGGTTGGCGCCCAGTGTCCAGTCGCCCAGGGGCTGGCTGTGGCTGAGGTTGAAATACTGCTGCTGGTAGATGTCGCTGAGTTCGGCGTACCACACACCGACAAGCGTGCGTTTGTCGTTGAAGGTGTATTCGCCGCCGCCGAAGTTGAAGCGGTCGGAGGTAAATGCGCCTCGGCCGTTCATCGACATGTCTTCCATGCTTGCATCGTTGCGCGGACTGTTGCCGCGGAACTGGCCGCCGTAAAGGGTCAAGCCATTGATTTCGGTAGACGTGACCTGGCCACCGCGAAAGGTCTGCGGCAGGGAGCGGCCATCGTCCGAGCGCAGGATGGGCAGCACCGGCATCCATTCACCGACCTTCAATTCGGTCTTCGACACTTTGGCCTTGAGCGCCACGCCCAGGCGCCCGAAATTGTCCGCCGGGCGGCCATCATCGTGGATCGGCAATAACTGCGTACCTCCGGTACCTTTGCCGCCATCGAGTTTCTGCGAGTACAGCCCCAGTACATCCAGGCCAAAGCCGACAGTGCCCTGCGTGAAGCCGGATTTGGCGTCGAGAATGAAGTTCTGTGTCCACTCTTCAGCCTTGCCTTGCGGATAGTCCGGGTTGACGAAATTGCGATTGAAGTAGGCGTTACGCAGGTTCAGCGTGGCTTTGCTGTCTTCGATGAAGCCCTCGGCATCGGCGCTCATCGGCAAGATGAGGGCCAGACCGCTGCAGCCGATCAAACTCAGGGTGGAACGCGGGCGGGGGACAGAAAAACGGGACGTGCGGACGGAATTGCGGACGAGTGTGCTCACTGTGACGCTCCCTGTTTCGTTTGTTGTTTTTATTATTTGTTATACGTCGTCGTACAACATGGTTGCGGATATTTGCGAGGTTTTCCGGAAATGTCAACAGGGCGTTGTACGATGACTTTGCGTGAGCGGGCAGCCCTCCAAACGCTGTGAAGAGGGCTGCTTTCGACCGTTTTTACTGGTTGTAGAGCGCTTCAGTGTTATCGATCAGTGGGTTTTTTTCGGTCAGCACGATTTGCGCGATCTGATCCTTACGCATGAAACTCACCTTCGGATGCGATTGGGCGTACCGGATAAAACGCTCCATGGCCTCGACCATCGCCGGCGTGCCGCCGATCCGGTCGTGCAGACTCACCGACATCATCCGCCGCTTGCTCGCGCCTTCGGCGTAGAGGTGATCGAATTCCAGCACCAGTTGCTGGTAGAACTGCTCGGCGGAGAAGTGCCGACCTTCGACCAGCACGATGTCGTTGTTGCGCAGGGTGTACGGCACTACGGCGAATTTGCGCCCGCGAACCATCGTCACGAACGGCTCGTCACGGCTGACATCGTCGATGTGATAGGTGAAGTTCAGGTCCTGCAACACCTTCAGCGTATTGGGGCTGCGCCGTAGCCAGTTGGCGTTGTAGCCGACCGAGCGCTGGCCGGTGATTTTTTCCACCGCCGCGGCACCGTCGCCGATGAATTGTTTTTCCTGGGCGTAATTCATGTTGTACGAATCGGCCCAGCGCATGCCGTGGGCCGCCAGCTCATGACCGCGCTCGGCGATCGCCTTGGCCAGTTCCGGGTGCTTGAGCGCCGCTTCGCCGACCACGTGGGAAGTGACTTTGATACCGGTGCGATCCCACAGATCGAGCATGCGCCACAGACCTTCCTTGTAGCCGTAATCGAACCAGGTCTGGGCCGGCAGATCCGGGTAGCCTTTCGGCAGTGGTGTACCGGAGAACGGACTTTCAGCGCCTTCGGGCTGGCCGCCGGTTTCGAATTGCATCGACACCGAAATCACCAGTTGCGAGCCATCCGGCCATGGGCGTTCCTGAGCGAAGGCGAGGGCGGGCAACAACAGCGCGGCGGCCAGCAGGTTTTTCAGCAGACGGGGGGAGCGTTGCGAGCGGGGAGTGGTCATATCGGGCACCTTGCAGGTTGAGAAGTGCTGCAAGGTTGGCATCCGCTACGCTTGGGAAAAATCGGCTGCGGGCGAGATGTCTTTTAAACAGAATTTACGAATCCACCCAAAATCCCTTCGTGGCAGCGAGCTCCCACAGTGGATAGGTGTTTGGCCAGGATTTGCGGCACACTTAAGCGACTACCAGACAAGGCCTTTCAATGGATCAATACGCCCCGCGCAACTGGCAGCCGCACGAGAAGCCCAGTCTGCCCGGTTCCCCTTCGACGCCGCTGCACTCCAACCCCAAGCGCCTGGCCTATGCGCTGGTCGGGTTGCTGGTGGCATTGACCGGCGGGTTGGGCAATTCGCTGGTGGTCGCCAACCTGCCTTATCTGCAAGGCGCGCTCGGGGCGACCACGGCGGAGATGGCCTGGCTGCCGGCGGCGTATGTGATGACCAACGTATCGATGAACCTGCTGCTGGTGAAGTTTCGCCAGCAGTTCGGTTTGCGGGCGTTCACCGAGGTGTTTCTGGTGCTGTACGCGCTGGTGACCTTCGGCCATCTGTTCGTCAATGACCTGAATTCGGCGGTCGCTGTGCGTGCGGCCCACGGCATGGTCGGTGCGGCGCTCAGTTCGCTGGGCCTGTATTACATGGTGCAGGCGTTCCCGGCCAAATGGCGGATGAAGGCGCTGGTGCTGGGGCTTGGCACTTCGCAACTGGCTTTGCCGCTGGCACGACTGTTTTCCGAGGATCTGTTGCAGATCGCCGAATGGCGTGGTCTGTACCTGTTCGAATTGGGCATGGCGCTGCTGTCGCTGGGTTGCGTGTTGATGCTCAAGCTGCCGCCGGGTGACCGGTTCAAGACCTTCGAGCCTCTCGATTTCCTCACCTTCGCGATCCTTGCCAGTGGCGTGGCGCTGCTGTGTGCCGTGTTGTCCCTGGGCAGGATCGACTGGTGGCTGGAAGCCGACTGGATCGGCATCGCCCTGGCCGCTTCAATTGTCCTGATTCTCGCGGGGCTGGCGATCGAACATAACCGCAGCAACCCGATGTTGATGACCCGCTGGCTCGGCAGTGGGGTGATGATCCGCCTGGCGCTGGCGGTGATCCTGATTCGCATGGTTATCTCGGAGCAGTCCACCGGCGCCGTGGGCTTCATGCAAAACCTGAACATGAGCAGCCAGCAGCTTCATAGCCTGTACGTGGTGATGCTGATCGGCAGCGTCGCGGGGCTGTTGACCAGCGCGCTGACCATCGACCCGAAACACCTGCTGATGCCGCTGATCGTCTCGCTGGCGTTGATGGCCACCGGCTCGATCATGGACAGCTCATCGAACAACCTGACCCGCCCCGGCAACCTGTATTTCAGCCAGTTCCTGCTGGCGTTCGGCAGTACGTTCTTCCTCGGCCCGACCATGGTGCTGGGTACGCGCAACGTGCTGACCAATCCGCGCAACCTTGTGAGTTTTTCGGTGTTGTTCGGGATCTGCAACAACCTCGGTGGCCTGATCGGCGCAGCGTTGCTGGGGACGTTCCAGATCGTGCGCGAGAAATTTCATTCCAGCCACATCGTCGAGCAACTGGTAATGTCCGACCCGCGCGTCGCCGCCCGGGTTCAGAGCGGCGGTTCGGCGGTCGGTTCCGTGATTGCCGACCCAAGCCTGCGCAACCTGCAAGGCATTCGCAGCCTGGCCAACGCGGCCACCCGCGAAGCCAACGTGCTGGCCTATAACGATGTGTTCATGCTGATCGCGGTGATCGCGATTCTGACCATGATCTGGATTTCCATCCGTGCGCTGTGGCTGATCAGCACCACCAGAACCGTCGCCCCGACACCTTCCGTACCTTCCAGCGGTGCCACTTCTTCATGACCGAACCGACTACCACGACCACCAATGCCATCGCCGCCACCCCTGAAGGCGTGGCGCCACCGTCATCACCGAACACCGAGCCGCGCTCGTTGCGGGTGCGGATCATCTCGTCGCTGGGCTTCGCCGCGATTGCCATCGTCGGTGTGTTGATCGTGCTGTATGCCTGGCAGTTGCCGCCGTTCAGCAGCGCGGTCGAGACCACCGAAAACGCCCTGGTGCGCGGGCAGGTGACGATCATCGGGCCGCAGCTCAGTGGTTACGTGTTCGAGGTGCCGGTGCAGGACTTCCAGTTTGTGAAGGCGGGCGATTTGCTGGTGCGCCTCGATGACCGGATCTATCAGCAGCGTCTGGATCAGTCGCTGGCGCAGCTGGCGGTGCAAAAGGCCTCGCTGGCCAACGTGGTGCAGCAGCGCAACAGCGCCGAAGCCACGATCAAGCTGCGGCAGGCGGTGGTGGCCGATAGCGAGGCGCAGCTGCGTAAAAGCGAGGCGGATCTGCGGCGCAACAAGGCGTTGGTCAATGACGGCTCCGTGTCCAGGCGCGAGATGGACGTGGCGCTGGCCGCCAACGCGCAGAGCATTGCGGCGCTGGCGCAGGCCAAGGCCAATCTGGAAATCGCCCGGCAGGATCTGCAAACGGTGATCGTCAATCGCGGCTCTCTGGAAGCGGCGGTGGCCAGTGCCGAAGCGGCGGTGCAACTGGCGCGGATCGACTTGTCCAACACGCGGATCATCGCTCCGCGTGACGGTCAGCTCGGGCAGATTGGCGTGCGTCTGGGCGCTTACGTCAACTCCGGGGCGCAGTTGATGGCGCTGGTGCCGGATCAAAAATGGGTGATCGCCAACATGAAGGAAACCCAGATGGATAACGTGCGGGTCGGGCAACCGGTGAGCTTCACCGTCGATGCGCTGAACCACCGCAAATTCACCGGCCACGTGCAGCACATCTCGCCGGGCACCGGTTCCGAATTCGCGTTGTTGCAGGCCGATAACGCCACCGGCAACTTCGTGAAAATCGCCCAGCGGGTGCCGGTGCGCATCACCATCGATCCGGATCAGCAGGAGAGCGAACGCTTGCGGCCGGGGATGTCGGTGGTGGTCAGCATTGACACGGCGGCGGGCGACACCCAGAAACACTGACCTCAGGCGGCGATCATCGGCGGCAGGGTGCCAAGCACCGAAACCGCCGCCACGGCGCCGATCCCCAGCAGCCATTCGAGCATGACGCTGCGCTTGAGGGTGTCGATCCGCTGTTCGCAGTCAAGGATGCGCAAGCGGTTGAACAGCGCCAGCCCCAACATCCCGAGCACCAGCAAGGCTTTGATCAGCAGGATCAGGGCAAATCCCGAGAACAGCGGCGTCGGCCACCACTGGCCGGTGAGGACGCGCACATTGATCAAACCGGTGATCAGCAGACCGGCAACCAACACGTAGCCGACCCCGCTGAAGCGCTGCAAGACGTAGCGCACCGTTTCGCCGGACTGGCGCAGGATCATCACCAGCATCAACAGCCCGCCGAGCCAGGCGCCGACGCAGGTCAGATGGATCACTTGATTGAGGATCAACATCTGGCCGCTGAAACCGTCGAGCATCGCCCCGTGTCCGACCGGTGCCAGCGTCATCAGCAGCAGCGCACTCAGGCCCAGCGGCAACGGCCGGTTCGAACGCCACGGCGTAAACAGCACCGCCAGCAGCAAGGCATTGACCAACAGATGCCAGCGCCAGACCTGGCCGAAAAATGTATGACCGAGGACCAGCTCGACAGTGGCCGGATCAAACGCCGCAGCCGCCGAACCGGCCATGCTGGCGGTAATCAGCAACGCCCAGCCAACGCCGCTAACCAGCGCGATCGCCACCAGCCAACGAGCCAGCCGCGCCAGATGCCGGTCCAGTGCCGGCGCTTCACCCTTGAGCAGCAGCGGCCTGAACAGCCAAGCCCCGAACAGCATCAACACCACGATGAAATGCAGGAACCGGCACAGCACCAGCGCTTCACTCATGAATTACTGGCCAACCTTGAACTGATAGGCGCCTTCGCTCTTGTGCGTGTCGACCGACACCGCGTGCCATTCGACCTTGTATTCGCCCGCGGTCAGCGGTGCTTCGGGGGTGACGATCAGGGTTTTCTTGTCGCCTTCGGTGGTCAGCGGTTTGACCGCCACCGGCTTGCCGTCGTGGGTCACGGTGACTTTGGTGAAGCTGGCTTCGACGCCTTCGGAAAACACCAGACGCAGATCCGCCGGTGCCGCGACGGTGCTGTCGGCGGCCGGGGTCTGACTTTTCAGATGGGCGTGGGCGAAAGCCTGAGAAGTGACAATCAGCGAAGCCAGCAGCGCGCCAGCGGTGAACAGGTTTTTCATCGACATGGAAAGATTCCCTTCAGTGAAATGGCGGGCTGAGTATAGAACCTGGATCACAAGGCTTTCAGGCGCATGTGAATGACCGGAAACGGCCGGCCTTCGCCGTCGAGTGCCGAGCGGCCGATGTCTTCGAATCCGTAGTGCTGGTAGAAGCCGTGGGCCTGCGGGTTCTGTTCGTTGACATCGACCTTCAGCAGCGGGCGGCGGACATGGTCGAGCAAGCGCCGGCCGATCCCCTGACCACGCTGAGCCGGGTCGATGAACAGCATCTGCACGGTGTCGTCGTCGGTGGCGATGAAGCCTGCCGGGGAGTGGTCGGGGTTCTCGAAAACCTGCACGTCCAGGGCTGGCAGGTAGGTGTCACGCACCAGCGGGAACAGCCGGTGGATGTCGTCTTCCGGGAGGAAATCGTGGGTGGCGCGGACCGAGCGCTCCCATAGCGCGGCGAGTTGCGGATCATCCGCAGCGATGCGCTTTCGAATGGTCATGGACAGGATCCTTCAGTGTCTGACGGGAAGAAGGAGGGCGATCCTAAACCAGAAAAAAGCCCAAGTGTGTGAAGAATCGTTCTCGGCTGTCGCCCCTTGCCCAGAGCGGATGCTAGTCTTCAACAACGTTGTCTTCAGGGAGCCCTCATGGGCAATCACAAGATCGAAATCCGCCGCACCAACGTCGACAAGATTCTGCTGGCAGCGGAAAAAGTCTTCGCCGAAAAAGGTTTCGGTGGCACCGCCATGGCGGACATCGCTGCTGAAGTACAGCTGCCGCGATCCAACCTGCATTACTACTTTTCAACCAAGAGCGAGTTGTACAGCGCCGTGCTGTTCGACCTGCTGGAAGTGTGGAAGCAGGACGCGCTGTGCTTCGAGATGTTCGACGATCCGCGCGTGGTGCTCAGCAGCTACATCCGCGCCAAGATGAACCACTCGCGCAGCCGGCCCTACGGCTCGAAAGTCTGGGCCAACGAAATCATTCACGGCGCCCCGACCCTTGGCGAGGCGCTGGATGTGAGCCTGTATGACTGGGCAAAGATGAAAGAGGCGAAGATCCGGCAGTGGGTCGAGGACAAGCGGATTCTACCGGTGGAACCGTCGAGCCTGCTGTACATGATCTGGGCGTCGACCCAGCACTATGCCGACTTTGATCATCAGGTGAATATCCTGAATGAGCATCAGCCGTTGTCGGACATGCAGTTCGAGCGGGCGGTACAGACGGTGACCAGCGTGATTTTGCGGGGGATTGGATTGGAGCCGTAACTGATCGTTCCCACGCTCTGCGTGGGAATGCCTCAAGGGACGCTCCGCGTTCCAGTGGGACGCAGAGCGTCCCGGGCTGCATTCCCACGCGGAGCGTGGGAACGATCTTCCAGCGTGGGAACGATCATTCAAGGGCTGACGTGATACGGGTTCCTCGGATCATGATTCCAGTCCAGAAACGGTTTGCCCGTCTCCATCGGCACCATCTCGATGCAGTTCGCCACCGGGCAGGTGATCTGGCACAGATTGCACCCCACACACTCATCATCGATGACTTCATATTTATGCGTGCCATCGGCCTGTTTCAGACTGCTGATCGCCTGATGTGACGTGTCCTCGCAGGCAATGTGGCAACGCCCGCAACCGATGCACGCCTCCTGGTCGATCTTCGCGATGACCTGATAGTTGATGTCCAGGTACTTCCAATCAGTCGTGTTGCCCACCGCACGCCCGGAGAACTCGGCGATGCTGGCGTAACCCTGACTGTCCATCCACCGCGACAAGCCATCCTTCATTTCATCGACAATCCGGAAACCATGCAGCATCGCCGCCGTGCACACCTGCACCGCGCCGCTGCCCAAGGCGATGAACTCCGCTGCATCACGCCAGCTGCCAATGCCGCCGATGCCGCAGATCGGCAAGCCCTGGGTCTGCGGATCACGGGCGATTTCCGCGACCATGTTCAGCGCGATCGGTTTGACCGCCGAGCCGCAATAACCGCCGTGGGTGCTTTTGCTGCCGACGGTGGGCAGGGCGACCATGTGTTCCAGATCGACGCTGGTAATCGAGTTGATGGTGTTGATCAGCGACACCGCATCGGCACCACCTCGGTGTGCGGCGCGGGCGGCGACGCGGATGTCGGTGATGTTTGGCGTCAGTTTGACGATCACCGGCAGCGAGCAATAGGTCTTGCACCAGCGCGTGACCTGCTCGACGTACTCCGGCACCTGACCGACCGCCGCGCCCATCCCGCGTTCGGGCATGCCATGGGGGCAACCGAAATTCAGCTCGATGCCATCGGCGCCGGTGGCTTCCACCAGCGGCAGGATGTGTTTCCACGACTCTTCGACGCAGGGCACCATCAGCGACACGATCAGCGCGCGATCCGGCCAGTCCTTTTTCACCTGGGTGATTTCCCGCAGGTTGATCTCCAGCGAGCGGTCGGTGATCAGTTCGATGTTGTTGATACCCAGCACTTCGCGGTTGTTGCCGTAATGCGCCGAGTAGCGCGAGGACACGTTGACCGCCGCCGGGTCTTCACCCAGGGTTTTCCAGACCACGCCGCCCCAGCCGGCCTCGAAGGCGCGCACCACGTTGTAGGCCTTGTCGGTCGGCGGCGCGGAGGCCAGCCAGAACGGATTGGGGGCTTTGATTCCGGCGAAGACAATCGAGAGATCGGCCATTTACGCAGCCTCCACGTTGAGCATCAGTTGAGCGTTGATCGCCTCGGCAGCGCGTTTGCCGTGTTGCACCGCTTGCACGGTCAGGTCCTGATCGAGGCTGGTGCAGTCGCCGCCGGCGTACACACCGGGAATGCTGGTGCGCAGGTTTTCATCGACCTGAATCCGTTCTCCCTGACGTTTCAGCTCACGGGCCAGCGGGTCGGCGAGGGCGCTGCCGTCGAAAGCCTGACCGATGGCTTTGAAGATGGCATCGGCGGCCAGTTCGAAAGTCTCGCCGGTGGTTTGCAGGCGACCTTCCACCAGATGGGTGCGGGCGAAGCGCATACCGCGCACCTTGCCTTGAGCATCGAGCAGCACTTCGTCCGGTTGCGCCCAGGTCAGCAACCGCACCTGATTGGCCTTGGCGATGTCCTGCTCATGGCCGGTGGCGCCCATGTCCGCCGCGCCACGGCGATAGACCAGATTGACGTCGCGCGCACCGAGACGGGCCATTTGCACGGCCATGTCGATGGCGGTGTTGCCGGCGCCGAGGACAATGCAGTGTTCGGCCAGCGGCAGTTGCGACAGGTCATCGGCCTGGCGCAGCTCGCGGATGTAGTCGGTGGCGGCGAGCAGGCCGGGGGCGTCTTCGTGGGCCAGGCCGAGTTGCTTGCTGGCGTTGAGGCCAAGGCCGAGGAACACCGCGTCGAATTGCTGATGCAGTTCGCTCAAGGTCAGGTTTTCACCGAGTTTCTGGCCATGGCGGATTTCGATGCCGCCGATTTGCAGGAGGAAATCCAGCTCCTTCTGTGCGTAGTCGTCGACCAGTTTGTACTTGGCGATCCCGTATTCGTTGAGGCCGCCGGCCTTCTCCCTGGCTTCGAAAATCACCACATCATGCCCGTGCATGGCGCTGCGATGCGCGCAGGACAAACCCGCCGGGCCGGCACCGACCACGGCGATGCGTTTGCCGGTGGCGGCGGCGCGCTGGAACGGGTGCTCGGTGAAGTGCGCGTTGTCCACGGCGTAGCGTTGCAGCAGGCCGATCAGCACCGGCGCGCACTCGTGAGCATTGTTGCGCACGCAGGCTTGCTGGCAGAGGATTTCGGTCGGGCAGACCCGGGCGCAACTGCCGCCGAGGATGTTTGCCGAGAGGATTTTCTGCGCCGCACCCTGCACGTTGTCCTGATGGATATTGCGGATGAACGACGGGATGTCGATTTCGCTCGGGCACGCATTCACGCATGGTGCGTCGTAGCAATACAGGCAGCGCGAGGCTTCCAGATGCGCCTGACGGTCGTTGAGCGGCGGCGCCAGATCGCTGAAATGGCCGGCGAGGGCGGCCGCACTTTCGTGCGGATGCGGGAGATGGTTCAGGGTCTCGATCACGGTTTTTGCCTCACGGTTATTTGAGGTTTTCTGCCTCTGTCGGGCAGTGGTTTTGTGTGTTGTGTTTGATCGTTCCCACGCAGAGCGTGGGAACGATCATCGGCAATCAGGGAATCAGCGCTTGACGGCCACAGGCCTATGCAACTCAGCCCGCTTGCTCAGCAAACCAAACACCGCCGGATACGCCGGACGCTCGATATACCGGCCCGCCCCGCGCTCGGCGCGCAGGTCGCCATCGGCCCAGACCACTTTCCCCTGGCTGACGGTATGGCTCGGCACGCCTGTTACGGTCTTGCCTTCGAAGATGTTGAAGTCCACCTGCTGATGGTGGGTCTTGGCGGAGATGGTGCGGGTGCCTTGCGGATCCCACAGCACCAGGTCGGCATCGGCGCCGACGCGGATCGCGCCTTTGCGCGGGTAGAGGTTGAAGATCTTGGCGGTGTGGGTGGAGGTGAGGGCGACGAAGTCCTGCATCGACAACCGCCCGGTGTTCACCCCTTCATCCCACAACACCGCCATGCGGTCTTCGATGCCTGCGGTACCGTTGGGGATCTTGCTGAAATCGTCGCGGCCGGCGGCTTTCTGCTCGGCGCAGAAACAGCAATGGTCGGTGGCGGTGGTGTGCAGATTGCCGCTCTGCAAACCCTGCCAAAGCGCATCCTGATGCCCGCGCGGGCGGAACGGCGGGCTCATCACGTAACCGGCGGCGGTCTGCCAGTCCGGGTGCTGGTAGACGCTGTCGTCCAGCAGCAGGTGCCCGGCCAGCACTTCGCCGTAGACCGGTTGACCCTTGCTGCGGGCATAGGTGATTTCGTCGAGGGCTTCTTTGGTCGAGACGTGCACCAGGTACAGCGGCGTGCCGATGGTTTCAGCAATTCGGATCGCGCGGCTCGCGGCTTCGCCTTCAACCTGCGACGGACGTGACAGTGGGTGCGCTTCCGGCCCGGTGATGCCCTGGGCCATCAACTTGCGTTGCAGGTGATAGACCAGCTCGCCGTTTTCCGCATGCACGGTCGGCACCGCGCCGAGTTCCAGACAACGCTCGAAGCTCGCCACCAGCGTGTCGTCGGCGGCCATGATCGCGTTCTTGTAAGCCATGAAATGCTTGAAGCTGTTGATCCCGTGATGGCTGACCAGCTCGGCCATTTCCTCGCGGACCTGCTCGCTCCACCAAGTGATCGCGACGTGGAAGCCGTAGTCGGACGCGGACTTTTCCGCCCAGCCACGCCACTGGTGAAACGCTTCGAGCAGCGATTGCTGCGGATTGGGAATCACGAAATCGATGATTGAGGTGGTGCCACCGGCCAGTCCTGCGGCAGTGCCGCTGTAGAAGTCTTCGCTGGCCACGGTGCCCATGAACGGGAGTTGCATGTGGGTGTGCGGATCGATGCCGCCGGGCATCAGGAATTGACCGCTGCCATCGAGCACTTCGGCGCCGGCGGGAATATCCAGGTTTTCACCAATGGCTTTGATCACGCCGTCAGCGCAATAGACATCGGCGCGGTAACTTTCATCATGGGTAACAACGGTGGCGCCACGGATCAACAGAGACATTCCGAGTTCCTCGCAGGCATGACCGACTTGTGCCGGTTCTAGATGTTTTATTGTTTGCAGCGTGAAATGCGTAATCTTGTCAGCGCTGTCAGGAATAGACGCTAGTCGCAGTTCTGCAATTGATCAAGATTATTTTTTATAAGCTTATGTATGTTTTAACTTGCTGAAAAATAACGATAAAAATGAAAAATCACCAAAATGGTGAGGCGCTTCACCATTTTGACGCACTTGACAGGTTGGAAATATGAGCAAGATTTCCTATGTGAAATCAGCCGCTTGAAGTTGAGCTGCGGGTGATGCGTTCTGAAGAAAAATATTGCAGTGCACCAGATTGAGTCCTGACAGTTCGGACAACTTGCCTGGCATTTGGCCTGAGTGTTCAGTCAAGTTTTCGCGGCCTCACCCGGTGAATAATTAAAACTGTTAAACATCAGTAAGTTGCAGGAAATAGAAAGCACGGCCCTGGCGCCAGGCGGTTCCCCCGGCACGTTTATTGATGCCGCCGCTGACACCATGGCCGGTGCATGAAAGTTGTCAGTTCCTCCGGCCATCGTCCGGCTCGCACCCGCGTGTGCAGCCGCCTGATGAGCAAAAAATAATCAGAAGAACAGTGGAGCGGCCATGCAACAGAACAGATCGCAAGTTACCGAGCGCGACGGCTTGTTCGAACTCGAAGCCGGCAGCGACGTCCTCGACAGTCCCCGTTACAACCACGACATGGCACCGACCAGGGTGCGCGAACGAACCTGGAACAAATGGCACATCACCGCGCTGTGGGTCGGCATGTCGATCTGCGTGCCGACCTACACTTTGGGCGGCGTGCTCACCGCCTATTTCGGTTTGACCGTCGGCGAGGCGCTGCTGGCGATTCTGTTCGCCAACATCATCGTCCTCATCCCGCTGACGCTGAATGCGTTTCCCGGCACCAAATACGGCATTCCGTTTCCGGTGCTGCTGCGCTCGTCGTTCGGGATCCTCGGTTCCAACGTGCCGTGCCTGATCCGCGCGCTGGTGGCCTGCGGCTGGTTCGGCATCCAGACCATGTTCGGCGGGCTGGCGATTCATCTGTTTCTCGGCTCGGTGTTCGAGGGCTGGAAATCCCTCGGCGGGACGGGGGAGGTGATCGGTTTCATGATCTTCTGGACGCTGAACCTCTGGGTGGTGATCCGTGGCGCCGAGTCGATCAAGTGGCTGGAAACCCTGTCGGCGCCGCTGCTGGTGGCGGTCGGTATCGGGTTGCTGGTGTGGGCCATGCCGAATGTGTCGATGACTGAACTGCTGGCGATTCCGCCGAAGCGTCCCGAAGGCGCGAGCGTGGTCAGTTACTTCGCTGCGGGACTGACGGCGATGGTCGGTTTCTGGGCCACATTGTCGTTGAACATTCCCGATTTCAGCCGCTATGCCCGCAGCCAGAAGGATCAGATCCTCGGGCAGATTTTCGGCCTGCCGCTGACCATGTTCCTGTTCGCCGCGCTGGGCGTGGTGATGACTGCGGCATCGGTGAAACTGGTGGGCGTCAGCGTTTCCGATCCGGTGACTCTGATCGGCCATATCCAGAGCCCGGTGTGGGTCGCGGTAGCCATGGCGCTGATCATCATCGCCACGCTGTCGACCAACACCGCCGCCAATATCGTTTCGCCGACCAACGACTTCCAGAACATTGCGCCCAAGGTGATCAACCGCACAAAAGCGGTGATCCTCACCGGGTTCGTCGGGCTCGCGTTGATGGGGCATGAACTGCTGAAAAAGCTGGGTCTGATCGTCTCCGATGTCAGCCTGGAAACCGTGTATTCGAACTGGCTGCTGGGCTATTCCAGCCTGCTCGGGCCGATTGCCGGGATCATGGTGGTCGACTATTTCCTGATCAAGAAACAGCAACTGGACCTGGCCGGCCTGTATCGCGACGACGTGTACCCGGCGTGGAACTGGTCCGGGTTCATCGCGTTCGGCGTGCCGGTGGCGCTGACCCTGCTGTCGCTGGGCAGCAGCGCATTCAGCTGGTTCTACAGCTACGGCTGGTTCACCGGCTCGGCGCTGGGCGGGTTGATCTATTACGGGTTGTGCGCGATGCGTACGACGCCTTCGGTAGTGAAATCACCGGTATAGCAGATGATCGTTCCCACGCTCTGCGTGGGAATGCAGCCCGGGACGCTCTGCGTCCCCAAAGCGGACGCAGAGCGTCCATGGATGAATTCCCACGCAAACGGTTCGACGCCTGGACGTGGGAACTATCGATAAGAAAACTGCCTGAGGAGATCCCCATGAACGCAGCCGTAGACGTTCTGCAATCGACCCATCAGCACATCAACCGCGATCGCCTGTGGGCGTCGCTCATGGAGCTGGCGAAGCTCGGCGCCACGGTCAAGGGCGGGGTCTGTCGCCTGGCCCTGACCGACCTCGACCGTCAGGCCCGCGACTTGTTCGTGCAGTGGTGCAAGGACGCCGGTTGCAGCGTCACGATCGATGAAGTCGGCAACATCTTCGCCCGTCGGCCCGGTCGCAATCCGAACCTGCCGCCGGTGATGACCGGCAGTCACATCGACACCCAGCCCACCGGCGGCAAGTTCGACGGTTGCTTCGGCGTGCTGGCGGGGGTCGAAGTGTTGCGCACCCTCAACGACCTTGGCGTGGAAACCGAGGCGCCGCTGGAAGTGGTGGTCTGGACCAACGAAGAAGGCTCGCGTTTCGCCCCGTGCATGATGGGCTCCGGGGTGTTCGCGGAAAAATTCACCCTCGAAGAAACCCTGGCCAAAGTCGATGCCGACGGCGTTACGGTCGGCGAAGCGCTGAACGCCATTGGCTACGCCGGGTCACGCAAGGTCAGCGGACACAAGGTCGGTGCCTATTTCGAGGCGCACATCGAGCAAGGTCCGATCCTTGAGGATGAACAAAAAACCATCGGCGTAGTGCTCGGCGCACTGGGGCAGAAGTGGTTCGACCTGAAACTGCGCGGCGTCGAAGCCCACGCCGGTCCGACCCCGATGCACCTGCGCAAGGATGCTCTGGTCGGCGCCTCGGTCATCGTCGGCGCGGTCAATCGCGCGGCCCTCGGCCATCAACCCCACGCCTGCGGCACGGTCGGTTGCCTGCAAGCCTATCCCGGCTCTCGCAACGTGATTCCCGGCGAAGTGCGCATGACCCTCGACTTCCGGCATCTTGAACCGGCGCGCCTCGACTCGATGATCGCCGAGGTCAAGCAAGTCATCGAAACCACCTGCGAAGAACACGGCCTGACCTATGAACTGACCCCGACCGCCGACTTCCCGCCGCTTTATTTCGAAAAAGGTTGCGTCGAAGCCGTGCGCGGCGCAGCCAAGGGGCTGGGCCTGTCGCACATGGACATCGTCAGCGGCGCCGGCCACGACGCGATTTTCCTCGCCGAACTCGGTCCGGCCGGGATGATCTTCGTGCCGTGCGAAGGCGGCATCAGCCACAACGAAATCGAAAACGCCGCGCCGGATGATCTGGCAGCCGGTTGTGCGGTGTTGTTGCGGGCGATGCTGGCGGCTTCGGCGGCGGTGGCAAAAGGACAACGGGCGGTGTAAACACAGTGCGCTGGATGAATCGGCACAACATTCAATAGCCAGGCAAGGTTTTACCTGTGGGAGCGATTTTGCTCCCACAGATTCGGTACACGATTACCCGGGCCTTTGGTTGTTGTTTGCCGAACCTCTGCGACGGTTACTGCCATTCGGATTGCCAACGTCCAGCAATCGTCTTTCCACCAGCACATTCTCAAGCGCCTGACGTTCGGCCGGCGCCATCTCGTGTTCGCGCTTTTTCAGCTCCAGCAGGATGGGGCTGGACCAGGTGCGATAGGTCTGTTCGATGAGGCGGTTGGATGTCATCAGTCTCTCCTTGATCAAGAGCCCGGTGTCGCTGGCAGTGGCTCAATCCGATGAGGTACTGACTTTAGTCGACAAAATCGCAGGGCGCTAATGCCGCCGGTGGGAGCTGACGAGGCGAATCGTCGCACCGCCGCTCCCATTGGTCATGCATCAATCATCGGCCTTCATCATCGCCTGCACACCCTCCCAGGCCTCGGCCCGCATCCGTTCGATATCCAGCCCCGGAATCACGCCGTTATCGACGACGATTCGCCCACCCACCAGGCTGTATTTCACAGCGATTGGCTCACCCGCGACGACTGGTGCGACGGCGCTGTCGTGGAAACCGTAGAAGCGCGGATGGTCGAGGCTGTAGATCACCAGATCAGCCGCTTGACCAACCTCCAGCGAACCGACCGCGCCGAGGCCGAGCACTTGTGCGCCGCCGGCCGTGCCCCAGTGGATCACGTCTTCGGCGGTGGTGGCCGAGGCGCCTTGCTCGGCGCGGTGGATCAGCCATGCGGTGTTGGCTTCGCCGACCATGCTCCCGGATTCGTTGGAGGCGACGCCGTCGACTCCGAGGGAGATCGGCACGCCGGCCTCGTACATTTGCGGAATCGGCGCAACGCCGCTGCCCAGCCGTGCGTTGCTCACCGGGCAGTGGGAGACACCGGTGCCGGTCTGGGCAAGCATGCGGATTTCCCCCGGTTGCAGGTGTACAGCGTGGGCGAACCAGACGTCCGGGCCGAGCCATTCGTGTTCGGCGACGAATTCCACCGGCAGGCAGTTGTACTTGTCGCGGCAGAAATTCACGTAGTTCTGGGTTTCCGACAGGTGCGTGTGCAGACGCAGTCCCATGCCTCGCGCGGTATGCGCCAGTTCGCGCAGCAGGGTTGGCGGCAGCGAGAAGGTCGGCGTGGTTGGCGCCACGACCACCCGGCGCAGAGCATCCGGGGTGTCCTGGTGGTAGCGTGATTTCAGCCGTTCGATATCACCGACCATTTGCTCCAGGGATTCCGGTTGCAGCGCGGTTTTCGAGAAACCCGGATGCGCGCTCGCGGACTCCAGTGCGCCGCCACGGCAGAGCACGAAACGCAGGCCGAACTCTTCGGCGAGGTCGAACAGCAAGTCGCCGGTCTCGGTGCTGCCGTGGGCGTGGTAGAGGTAGTGGTGATCGGCGCAGGTGGTGACGCCAGACAGCAGCAACTCGACCATCCCCAGCCGTGCGGCGATCCGCGCCAGTTGCGGAGTGAAGCGGTTCAGGCGCGGATAAGGCACGCTCGCCAGCCAGCCTTGCAGGTCCTGATTCAAGCCTTCGGGCACGGCTTTGAGCAGGTTCTGGAACAGGTGATGGTGGGTGTTGATCCAGCCCGGATAGACCAACGAATTACGCGCGTCGATCACTCGTTCACCAGGTTGCGGCTCGAGGTTGGCGGCCATTTCCGCGATCCGGCCATTGACCACGCGGATGTCCAGGGCGCCGGCCCGTGCGCGGGGGCCGCGCAGGCCGCTCATCACCGCGACCGGTTGCTTGATCAGGATGTTTTGAAGTTGAGTCATGGGCAGCTCCAGTCAGAGGATATGCGAGGCGGATTTGCCGGGTGTGGTTTCTGGCACGCTGACGCCGTTGAGCGCCGCGTTGAGCAGCACCGACACCAGGCAGGCGATGACCACGCTGCTGTGCAGGAACGGCTGTGACCACTCGGGCAGTTGTTTGAACAGGGTCGGGGCGAGCACTGGCACCAGAGCGGCGGCGATGGTGAAACCGACGATCAGCACGTTGTAGCGATTGCTCTCGTAGTCGACTTTGGCCAGGGTCTGGATGCCGGCCGCCGCGACCACGCCGAACATGGCGATGCCGGCACCACCCAGCGCAGCGGTCGGCATCGAGGCGATAATCGCCCCGGCTTTCGGCACCAGTGCAATCGAGCACATCAGCAAACCGCTGATCGCCACCACCCAGCGGCTGCGTACACCGGTCAGGATCACCAGCCCGACGTTTTCCATGAAGGCGATGAACGGGAACGCGGCGAACATCCCGGCGATGGTGCTGGCCAGGCCATTGGCGCGCAGGCCGTTGATTACTTGTCTGTCGTCTACCGGTTTGTCGACGATGTCGCCGATGGCTACAAACAGCCCCATGGACTCGACCATCTGCACGATCATCACGACGACCATGGTGGCGATGGGTATCAGGCTGAAGGTCGGCAGGCCGAAATAGAACGGGTAGGGCACGGTCAGCCACGGTGCGTCTTCGACGCTGTGAAAGTTGCCCATCCCCAGACCGTAAGCCAGACCGGCGCCCACCAACATCCCCACCAGCACCGCCATGTTGCGCAGCAACGGGCTGCCATAACGGTTGACCAGCAGGATGGTCAGCAGCACCACCACGGCCACGGCGAGAAACGCCGGCGCGCCGAAATTGCTCGCGTTGCGCCCGCCGCCGACCCATTCATAGGCAATCGGGAACAGTTGCAAGCCGATCACTGTGACGATGCATCCAGTCACCACCGGCGGAAAGAAGCGTCGCAAGCGACCCACGAACGGCGCCATCAGCAGGGTGAAAATCCCCGCACCGATCACCGCCCCGCAGACCCCGGCAAATCCCACTTCCGGGTTGCTGCCGATGGCGATTACCGGGCCGACGCTGCTGAACGCCACGCCTTGCAGGATCGGCAGGCGCACGCCGAACTTCCAGAAACCGACGGTCTGCAACAGCGTGGCGATGCCCGAGCAGAACAGCGTGGTGCTGATCAGTATCACCGTGTCGGCGTGGGACATCTTCAGGGCACTGGCGACAATCAACGGCACGGCGATGGCGCCAATGTACGAGACGGCCATGTGCTGCAGGCCGAGGGTGAGCATCTGTCGCACCGGCAAGACGCGGTCGACAGGGTGGACGGTGGAGGAGGAACTGGCTGACGACATGGGGAATCACCTCTAGCTGTTGTTATTCGGTACAGAGGGGTATTCGTCTGATGCGGCTTGGCTCGAGAACACTGTGGAACCTTGTGGGAGTGAGCTTGCTCGCGAAAGCGGCAGGTCAGTCAACTGAGGGGTTGAGTGTGCCGACCTCTTCGCGAGCAAGCTCGCTCCCACAGGGTTTTGTGTTATTCCCATGGCGTGCATCAGTCATTCGTTCTGTGTGCCCGGAACCGCCATCCACCGGCTCCGATGCCGGGCTTCAGCCGGCCAGGCAGGCGGCAAAGCCCTGGTTCAGCGCCACCCGATCCAGGTCGCGGCCGATGAACACGATCTTGCTTGAGCGCGGCTCGCTGCCCCATGCGGTCGAGGCGCGGAACTCCACCAGGCTGTGCACGCCTTGCAGCACGTAGCGCTGGTCTTCGTTGGCCACCGCCAGCACGCCTTTCATGCGGTACAGGTTGTCGGCCTGAGCGTTGCGCAACTCACTGATCCAGCGGTGGAACGCCATCAGGTTGACGGCGCCATCCACGGCGATGCCCACCGAGGACACGCTCGGATCGTGTTCGTGGTCGGGCTCTTCAGCGGGGTGGTCGTGGTGATCGTGATCGTGCTGATTCGCGCCGATTTCCATCAGCTTCTGCGTGCATTCGAAGGCGCCGATACCGAGGATTTTCGACAGGTCGATCTGCGCGTGGGTCGAGGTCACCAGATCCGCCGTGGCGTTCAAGCCACGGATCTTGCCGCGCAGGGTTTCCACCTCTTGAGGACTGACCAGATCGACCTTGTTGATGACGATACGATCGGCGCAGACGATCTGATCCACCGCCTGATTGTCGACGCCGTCCAGTTGCAGGTCTTCCAGGTGTTGGGCGATGTGCTTGGCATCGACCATGGTCACAATGGCGTCGAGTTCGACTTCCTCGGCAATCGGGTCGTTGATAAAAAAGCTCTGGGCCACCGGGTACGGGTCGGCCAGGCCGCTGGTCTCGATCAGGATATGGTCGAGCCGTACCGGGCGCGCCACCAGTTCGCGGACGATGCGCACCAGGTCTTCGCGGACTTCTGCGGTGCAGCAGACACAGCCGTTGACCATTTCGTAGATCTCTTCGGTCTCGGAGCTGAGCACCAGATCGCCGTCGATGCCGACCTCGCCGAACTCGTTTTCGATCACCGCGATCTTGCGGCCATGGTTCTCCTTGAGGATGTAATTGAGCAGGGTGGTTTTGCCGGCACCGAGGAACCCGGTGAGGATGGTGACCGGGATTTTGGTGTTCGGGGTCGGGGCGTTGAAGGGGGTGTTCATGTGAGGCTCCTTGGTGATTACCGGTGCACGATGAATTGAGTGATGACGCTTTACTGTGGGAGCTAGCTTGCTAGCGATAGCGGTGTGTCATTTAGCGGTGATGGCGACTGATCGACCGCCATCGCGAGCAAGATCGCTCCCACAGGGTTCTGTGGGTTCTCGCCATCGGCGGGCGACGCCGGCATCGAGGCCGAACAGGTCGAGGACGCGGCCGAGGCTGTGATCGACCATTTGCGCAAGGCTGTCGGGGCGGGCGTAGAAGGCCGGCACCGGCGGGGCGATGATGCCGCCCATTTCGGTGACGGCAGTCATGTTGCGCAGGTGCGCGAGGGTCAGCGGTGTTTCGCGGGCCATCAGTACCAGAGTGCGGCGTTCCTTTAGGGTGACGTCGGCGGCGCGGCCGATCAGACCCGATGACGTGCCGGTGGCGATCTCCGCCAGCGTCCTCATCGAACACGGCGCAACCACCATGCCCAGGCAGCGGAACGAACCGCTGGCGATCCCGGCGGCGACGTCATCGGCGCGGTGGTAATGGCTGGCGAGGGCGATGACGTCCGCCAGTTTGTAGTCGGTTTCGTGGGCCATGGTCAGCAGCGCGGCGCGGCTGATGATCAGGTGGCTTTCGATGTTCAGCTCGGCCAGCAGCTCCAGCAGGCGTACGCCATAAATGAAGCCGGACGCGCCGCTGATACCGACCACCATCCGCTGACGGTTCACGATGGCAGACCGTCGAGCAGTTGCCGCGCGCGTTCGAGCACGTCCTGATCGAGCTGCGCCTTGATCCCGTCAAACCCCGAGCCGCGCGTGGCATCCAGGCCCATGCGCGAGGTGGTGCCATTGACCGAGGATGACGGGTCCAGCGGGCTGCCGGGCAAACCGTCAATCGTGAAGATGTCGAGGTGCGGCTGGAAGTGCGTGGCCAGTGCCCACAGCACCTGGCTGTCGTCGGTGAGGTCGATATCGCTGTCCACCGCGATCACGGTTTTCAGATACGGATCCCAGCCGAGCAGGGCCAGCATGATCTGCCGGGCCTCGCCGTCGCGGCTCTGGTCCAGCGCCACGTAGCAATGAAAATGCGTGCCGGAGTTCGGGTAATGCACGGCGGTGACGGCGGGAAAGCGTGCCTTGAGCTTCTCGCTCATTTCCGCTTCACGGGGCAGCCGCGCCAGCGTCAGGTGCTCGGCGTAACGTCCGCCCATCACGTCCACCAGCCACGCGTCCCTGCGCCGCAACAGGGTGTCGACGCGCAGCACGTTGTTGGTCGAGCGATCCGAGGAATAACCGCTGAATTCGCCGAACGGACCTTCTTCGGCATAGGCCGTCGGGTCTATCGCGCCTTCGAGCACGAACTCGGCGTAAGCCGGCACGCCGATGCCGTAGCGCGGGGTCTTGACCAGTTCCAGCGGCGCACCGAAAAGCCCGCCGGCCACCGCGCGTTCATCGCTGCCATAGGGCAGGCGGGCAGCGGCGGCGAGCATGAACAGCGGGTGCGCGCCGACCACCATGGCCACGCGCAATTCTTCGCCACGTTCGCGGGCGGTCTGCAACATCCGCCACAGATGTCCGCGTGAATGCAGGCTGGTGGCCAATGCCTGACGGGCGTGGCGCATCGAGCGGTGATAGCTCATGTTGGCGATGCCGGTGAGCGGGTCCTCGGCGATGATGATGGCGTTGGTGATGTACGGGCCGCGATCACTGTCGAAATGCTTGAGCATCGGCAGCAGTGCGAGGTCCAGCGCTTCACCTTCGAACACCTCGTCGAGTACCGGGCCGGTTTCGACGTAGCGCGGCGCGATCGGCTGGTTGGCGCGGGTCTGGAAGGTTTCGTGTAACTGCGCGGCGCCGACGCCGAACAGTCGGGCGATACGCCGGCGGGAGGCGAACAGATTGGTTGCCACCGGCACACCGAGGTTGCCGACGTTTTCGCAGATCAGCAGTGGATCGCGACCCTGGGCGGCAAGGGCATCGACCAGGGCGGTGACGTCCTGATCGGCGCAAAGAGGGTGGGTGATGGTCAGCACATCGTCCGGGTACTGGCGGCGATAGGCGTCGATGAATACGTGAAAGTCCTGAGAGTCGCCGAGCGTCGAACGGGTCATGGTTTCACCTCGTAAAAAGCAGGCGCGCAGGGGTGAGGCCGGCGTTCGATCGACAAGCCGTTGGCCTGCCGGTCGAGCGAACGCCGGGTCATCTTCGCGCCTGTAAAGTCGCTGTGTACGGGTTTAGAGGTAGGTCGTGGTCAGACGAATGTCCGCCTCGGCCAGGTCTTTGGGCGGCGGGGTCGGTTCGATTCCGCACAACCTTGCGATGTTGTTGCCCAGGTAGTCCTCGAGGTGATCCTCGTCGATCCCCAGGCCTTGCGGCGCCGGCGAGCACAACACTTCCAGCTCGCGCAGCCACATGCCCGGCTCGTTCGGCGGCGAGTCGGTGCCGAACACGATCTTGTTGCGCGGCAGTTCCTTGGCGAACTCGACGATCCGCGACTGGAAGCACCAGCCGGACTCGCAGTACACGTTCGGCGTGTCCATCGCCATCCAGAACGCCTCGAACGAGTAGTTGCCACCGGTCTGGATGCCGAAGTGACCGATGATGAAATTGACCATCGGGAACTCGCGGATGATCGGGTAGAACATCGTTGGAATGGTGTACGGGCCGTCGCCGGTGTGAATCAGCACCACGATGTTGTACTTGGCGCAGACTTTCATCGCCGGACGCAGCCAGTCGAGTGCGCGATCCGGACGATAGCCGTGCATGTTGGCGTGCAGCTTGAGCATCTTGAAGCCGTATTCCTTGATGTGGAATTCCAGCTCTGCCGCACCGTTTTCCGGTCCCCAGCGCGGGTTGAAGTTGAAGTTGCCGATGAAGCGGTCGGGGTACTTCACGCACAGCTCGGCGACGTACGACATGTAGTCACGCACACCCTCGCGGCCACGGCGGTTGCCGTCGCGATAACCGGTGTTGCCCGGTGGCGGCTGGATGAAACCCATGTCGATCCGGCGCGGCTTGCCGTTGATCATGTACGGGCCGTCCATGAGCTTGAGCATGCGCTCGCCGGTGAACGGTTCGCCGGTGTGGCGCCAGGCCTCGTCGACCAGGTTGGTGGGGTGCAGATGGGTGTCGATGATCATCGGTTCAGCTCCTGGCCAGTTGGGTGGTGACGGGGCGCTTGAGTTGCGCCTCTGCTTCGGAAACGGAACGCGGCGGCGGGGACGGCTCGAGGCCGATCATCCGTGCGGTGTTGTTGCCCAGGTAGTCTTCGAGGGTGTCCTCGTCGAGGTTCAGGCCCTGCGGCGGCTCGTGGCAGAGCACTTCGAGCAGGCGCAGCCACATGCCCGGTTCGTTCGGCGGGGTGTCGGTGCCGAACAGGATCTTGTGGGGCGGCAGGACTTTGGCGAACTCGACAATCCGCGATTGCAGGCACCAGCCGGATTCGCAATAGACGTTGGGCAACTCCATCGCCCACTGCATCGGTTCAAACACATAGACGCCGCCGGTCTGCACGCCGAAGTGGGCCATGATGAAATCGACGTTGGGGAATTCCTTGATCATCGGCACCCATTCCGACGGGATGCTGTAAGGCCCGTCGCCGGTGTGCAGCTTGACCGGAATGCCAAGCTCGGCGCATTTCTCGAAGGCCGGGCGCACCCAGTCCAGTGCACGGTCAGGACGGTAGGCGTGCATGTTGGCCTGCATCTGCACCATCTTGAAACCGTGCTCTTTCACGTAGCGCTCGATCGCCTCGACGCCGTTCTCCACGCCGCAGCGCGGGTTGTACACGAAGCAGCCGATGAAACGGTCCGGGTAGGTCTGGACCATTTTCAGGGTGTAGGCCATGTAGGCGTCGATGGATTCGCGGCCCGACAGTTCGCCGTCGGTCCAGGTGTAAATGGTGTTGCCCTGCGGCGGCTGGATGAAGGCTTTGTCGATGCGGCGAGGTTTGCCGTTGACCATGTACGGGCCATCCATCATCTCCAGCAGACGCTCGCCGGTGAACGGGTCACCGTCATGCCTCCAGGCGAGGTCCACGAGATCCGTGGGATAGCAGCTGATATCGATGATCATTGAAGTCGATCTCCTGATAGCGGGGAAGGGAGCCTTGCGGCTCACAGCATCCACGTCCCGGGCAATCGGCCGTTTCTATGCGCGGCAATCGCGCATTCCCTCGCCTGTTCGCATCCGGCCCGGGTGGGTGGTTGCTTGAGGCGAGTATTGGAAGGCGGGGGAGGGTTCGTACAATATTAATTGGGTGGGGTGGTGATACTTGTTCGATATGGTTTTGGTTTTTTGTGGTGATAGTGATGGCCTCATCGCGAGCAAGCTCGCTCCCACAATTTGACCGCATTCACCCCGTTGGAATGCCGCCACCCGTGGGAGCGAGCTTGCTCGCGAAGACGTCAGAATTGTGTATGCAAAGCCAGCTGTTTGATCGCATCAACCACCGGCGCCACCCGCTCGGCCTGCCCATGGGGCCACACCGCATACAGGTTGTAATGCGCCGCAATCTGCGCCTCGTTCAACGCCACCAGCCGTCCGCTGCGCAACGCATCGGCAGCCAATAACCCACGCACCAGCCCGGCACCGACACCGGCCTCCGCAGCCGCAATCAGATTCGCCGCATTATCAAAAATCACCCGCGCCGGCGGTTCGGTCGGCGTCATCCCGGCCGCATCCAGCCACGGAATCCAAGACCGCCGCGTATACCCCAACAACGGCAACTCAAGAATCTGCGCCGGGCTCAGCGGTACCTGTAAACCATGTCGCTCAAGCAACACCGGTGACGCCACCGCCAGCACCCGATCCCCGCAAATCTGCGTCATCTCGCAATCGTCCCAATCGCCATAGCCATAGCGCAGCGACAGGTCCACCCGTTCGAACGTGCTGCGATCACTGCGCGGCATCGACAGGATCGTCACTTCGAAATCCGGCAAACCGTCGAGCAACTGCGGCAGGCGCGGATTGAGCCAGCTCTGCGCCAGTTCGCTGTCGACGTCGAGGGTCAGTCGCTGGGCCACGCTGCGGTTCTTGACCGAAGACAACGCCCGATCAATCTGCGCCAGCCCATCCGACAGCACGCTGGCAAACAGCTGCCCGGCGTCGGTCAGGTTGCTGCCGCCGCCTTCGCGCACGAACAGCGGCTGGCCGATGAACTCTTCCAGGGCGCGGATCTGCTGGCTGATCGCGCTGTGGGTCAGGTCGAGCTTGCGCGCGGCGCTGGAAAAACTGCCGCTGCGCGCCGCGTGAATGAACGCGCTCATGGACTGCACCGACGGGTATCGCTTGTACATGTTGTTAGTCCTGCTTACACCGGTTGGCAGAAATCGTCGCTGGCCGCGCGTTGCCAGGGTTTCCAATAATCGATCACCAGGCCCGCACAAAGACGGGCCGCTCTTCTGGAGCCTGACAATGATTGCATTCACGGTTAACGGCGAACGACGCGAGCTGGATGAAGCGTCCCCCTCCATGCCCTTGTTATGGGTATTGCGTGATCAGTTGAAACTCACCGGCACCAAGTTCGGCTGCGGCATGGGCCTGTGCGGTGCCTGCACCGTGCACCTGAACGGCGTCGCGGTGCGTTCCTGCCAGTTGCCGCTGGCCGCCGTCGCGGGCCACAGCATCACTACCATCGAGGGCCTGTCGCCCAGCGAAAACCATCCGCTGCAACTGGCCTGGGTCGCCGAAGATGTGCCGCAATGCGGCTACTGTCAATCCGGGCAGATCATGTCCGCCGCCGCGTTGCTCAACACTGGGGCAGCGATTAACGACGACTCGATCCGCAACGCCATGTCCGGGAATATCTGCCGCTGCGGCACTTACGGGCGGATCAACAAAGCGATCAAACGTGCGGCGAATGCGCCGAAGGAGGCGTGATGAGCCTCATCCACGGCAACGTTGATGAACCCTCGCGCCGGGTATTTCTCAAGCAGGCGGTCACGGTGGCGTCCGGTATGGCGGTTGCGTTGTATTTGCCTTCCGGTGCGGCGGTGACTGAAGTGAAAACCTCGGCCACCGAATTCGAACCCAACGCCTGGGTGCGGGTGCTGCCCGACGGCACGGTGAAGCTGGTGGTGCACAAGCACGATTCCGGCACCGGGACCCAGACCGCGCTGGCCGCGTGTGTCGCCGAAGAACTGGACGTGAACCCGATGACGGTGCAGGTCATCACCCCGGAAGATCCGTTTTTTGAAACCTACATTCATCCGGTCTGGAAAGTTTTCTCAACCGGTGGCAGCACCAGTGTGTCGCTGGAATACGATCGTCTGCGCATGGCCGGTGCCACGGCGCGGGCGCTGCTGATCAGTGCGGCGGCGCAGCAATGGAAGGTCAGCCCTGACAGCTGCTCCACCGAAGAGGGCCGGGTCGTGCATGCGTCGAGCAAACGCAGCCTCGGCTACGGCGAGCTGGCCGGCGCGGCAGCGCATCTGCCGGCGCCGGCCAACGTCACGCTGAAGGATCCGGCGCAGTTCAAGTACATCGGCAAATTGCGCCACAAACGCGATGCGGCGGCCAAGGTTTGCGGGCGCTTCAGGTACAGCATCGATGTGCAGTTGCCGGGAATGCTGGTGGCGGTAATTCAGCGTGCGCCGGTGGTGGGCGCGAAGGTTGTCGCGGTGGATTCGGCGGCCACGTTGCAAGTGCCGGGCGTGCGCAAGGTGATCGCGATTCCGGGCCGCCCGGACGTGCTCGGCGGCAACCTCGAAGGCGTCGCGGTGCTGGCCGAAACTTTCTGGGCCGCGCAGCAGGGGCGCAAGTTGCTGGAGATCAAATGGAGCGACTCCCCGCTGGCCGGTTTCGACAGCGCCGAGCTGAGCAAAGCACAGATCGCAGCGATCAGCGATCCGGCAACGCAAACCGTCAAAGCCATGGCCCAGGGCGATGTCGCCGGGCAATGGCCGGGCGCGACGAAGCTGCTCGAAGCCGATTACACGATGCCTTACAAGGTGCAAAACCCGCTGGAGCCGATCTGCATCACCGCGCAGGTCAAGGACAAGGCGATCACCTATTGGGGCGGCGTGCAGGTGCCGTCGTCGGCACTGGAAGCGGCGCAGACCGTGTGTGGCATCGGCAAGGACAAGGTCACGATTCATGAACTGGTGTCCGGCGGCAGCTTCGGTGCGCGGGAAGCCAAATACTGGCTGTTCGAAGTCGCGTATCTGGCGCAGCAGACCGGCGTGCCGGTGAAACTGCTCAACAGCCGCGAAGACGAAATGCAAGCGCTGTTCAATCACCCGGCCACGCTTCATCGGGCGAAAGGCGCACTGGATGCCCAAGGCAAACTCGCGGCGCTGCAACTGCATGCGGTGTCGCCAGCCTCGCCGGAACAGTGGGAACCGGGCTATTTCGAGCGCCCGGATCACATGGATTACAGCACCACCGAGGCGATCACCGCGTGGGACTTTGCCTACCGCCCGCCGCACCTGGAACTGAACTGGGTCAAACACGAAAGCAACGTGCCCAGCGGTTGGTATCGCTCGGTGAGCTTCATTCCCAACGTGTTCGCCGTGGAAAGCTTCATGGATGAACTGGCCCATGCGGCCGGCAAAGATCCGCTGGCGTTCCGGCTGGCCAACATGCAGGAGCGGCCACGGCATGTGGCGGTGTTGAAGCAGGCTGCCGAACGCGCCGGTTGGGGCCAGAAACTGCCGCCGGATACGGCGCTGGGGATCGCCACCAATCAGGGCTACACCAGTTTCATCGCCGTGGTGGCGCGGGTCGCGAAGGTGGACGGCAAGGCCCGGGTCGAAAAGCTGACCTGTGTGGTCGATTGCGGTCTGGCGGTGTCGCCCGGCGGGGTCGAGGAGCAGATTTACGGCGGACTGATGTGGGGCCTCGGCCACGCATTGTTCGATCGCCTCGACATCCAACAGGGCCGGGTGGTGCAGAGCAACTTCCATGACTATCGCGTCACACGCATGTCCGACATGCCACCGGTGGACATCCTTGTGCTCGATGGTCAGTCGGATAAACCGGGCGGCGTGGGAGAACTGGGCAGCCCGTCGGTGGTCCCGGCGATTGCCAATGCGCTGTTCAGCCTGACCGGGGTGCGTCAGCGTTCCACGCCACTGAACCTGGGGTAAACCGCCATGGACCTGCGTTTGCTGCGGTACTTCATGGCCCTGGCCGATGAGCTGCACTTCGGCCGCGCCGCCGAACGGCTGCACATCTGCCAGCCGCCGCTGAGCCAGCAGATTCGTTTGCTGGAGGAAGAACTCGGCACGCCGTTGTTCGAGCGCAGCCATCACCGGGTCGAGCTGACGGCGGCGGGGCAGATGCTCAAGGAGCAGGCGCCGCTGGTGTTCGAGCAACTCGAACGGGCGCTGGACCTGACCCGCCAGACCGGGCGCGGGCAACTCGGCGAGCTGGAGATCGGCATGATCAGCTCGGTGATGGTCGGCGTGCTGCCCAAGGCCCTGCACCTGTTTCGCGAGCGCTATCCGCAGGTGACCTGGCGTTTGCATGAGATGACCCCGGCGGCTCAGGTCAAGGCGTTGAAGGAAAAACGCATCGACGCCTGCGTGTTCCGCGTCGGTTATGACGACCCGCAATTACGCAATGAATTGCTGATCCATGAGCCGATCCATGTGGTGATGCCGCAGGATCATCCGCTGGCCCGGCGTGAAGTGCTGGCGCCGGCAGATCTGGCGCAGGAACCGTTCGTTGCGCTGGAACTGAAGCAGTCGCGGTTCGCCAATTTTCTCTATCAGTGCTGCATTCAGGCCGGGTTCACCCCGCAGATCCGCCAGCAGGTGATCGAGGTGCAGACCTTGCTCAGTCTGGTCCGTGCCGGGTTTGGCGTGGCACTGTTGCCAGCCTCCATCGAGCAACTGGCCCCGGCCGGGCTGGTGTTTCGACGCCTCACGCCGGCGCTGCCGCAAGTGCCGTTGTATGCAACGTATCGGGCCGACGATGCCTCGCCGGTGCTCAAGCTGTTTCTCGATACGCTGCGCGAGCTGGTGGATCACAACTCTCGGTAATCAGGGGCAAAATTGCCCGGCACGATCACAACGGCCAGCGGTCGTAATCTTCACATGCGTTCACTTGTGGAGAGCCAATGAGCCGGGACGTCCTGACCACCGAAACCAATCGCCGTCAGTTGCAGCAGATCATTGCCGGTCTGTCCGACGGAGTGATTCTGCTGGAACTCGATCAGACCATTCTCTGGGCCAACGAAGCCGCGCTGGCGATGCATGGCGTCAGTCGCATCGGCGAGTTGGGCAACAATGCCGGGGAATATGCCGAGCGCTTCAACCTGCGTTATCGCAACAACCACACGCTGACACCGGAGCAGTACCCGATCAGCCGAGTGGCCGCCGGCGAAACCTTCAGCGACGTGCTGGTCGAAGTCACCCCGAACAGTGACGAGGAACGCACTTGGGTGCACAGCGTGCGCAGCATGGTGCTGACCGATCGAGACGGCGACATCGAGTCGCTGGTGCTGATCATGAGCGACGTCACCGACTGGGCCAACGCCGAACAGCGCTTCGAAAAAACCTTCAATGCCAACCCGGCGCCCGCGGTGATCTGCCGTCTCAGTGACCTGCGTTACATCAAGGTCAATCCGGGCTTCCTGGAGATGACCGGTTACACCCGCGATCAGGTGATCGGCGCTTCCACTTATGAGCTGGACATTCTCGAACAGGCCGAGCGCAAGGATCTGGCGATCCAGCGACTGCGTGATGTCGCGACCATTCCGCAGATGCAGGCTGAGTTGCGTCTGCCGGATGGCGGCAGCAAGCAGGTGATCGTCGCCGGCCAGCCGCTGGTGCTCAACGACGAAGACTGCATGCTGTTTTCGTTCGTCGACATGGAGCTGCGGCACAAGGCCGAGGTCGCCCTGCGTCAGAGTGAGGAACGGTTCGCCAAGGCCTTTCGCCTGACCCCGGTGCCGATTTTGATTTGCAGCGCCGACGAACAGCGGTTGATCGATGTCAATCAAGCCTTCCTCGATACCCTGGCTTACGACAGCGACGAAGTGCTGGGCAACACCATCGCGCAACTGAACTTCATCGATGAACCGGCGGAGCGCTCGCGCTTGCTGGCGGCGCTGGAGAAGACCGGCCGGGTTGATCGCGTCGACATGCGGATCCGCAGGAAAGACGCCGAGTTGCTGGAGTGCGCAGTGTCCGCTGACACCGTCAACATTCAGGACACGGTGTGCTATCTGCTGGTGCTGATGGACATTACCGAGCGCAAGCGTACCGAGCTTGAACTGGTGGCGGCGATTGAAGAGGTGATGAAGGATGCGTCGTGGTTCAGCCGTACGCTGATCGAAAAACTGGCCAATGTGAAGAAGGTCAATTCGCCGCAACTTCCAAGTGTGTCGTTTACCGACCTGACGGCTCGCGAGCGAGACGTGCTGGGGCTGATCTGTGAAGGGCTGGCGGACAAGGAGATTGCGGCCCGGTTGAAGCTGGCGCCGAACACCGTGCGCAATCATGTGGCGACGGTGTATTCCAAACTCGACGTGCACAGTCGCAGTGAGGCGATTGTCTGGGCTCGCGAGCGCGGACTGTTCTCGGGCGGCGGCAAGGGGCAACGATAAGGTGCAAATGCACTAGTCAATGAGGTGCAAATTAGGGTGTCTGGTGAGGCGGGCTGTTCTTAGTCTGGCGACATGCGATGCGTTTTCGTGATCGTGTCCCTTTCGTCGTAACTCAAGGATCAGCCCCATGAATGTATTGCTTGTCATTGAACCGGGCGTAGCGCGCCGTCTTCCGGAGCACGCGCGGTGATGTATCTGGCACAGTTGCGGGCTCAGCTTGAGCGCAGTTTTTCGCCGTTGGCCTGCGAGTGCGTGGTGGATGGGGATCATTCACTGACGGTGAAGCTGTATCACCGGGTTTCCGGGGAGGTTGATCTGGTCATCAGCGGATTGAGCCTAGATGCCTTGCGCACGCCGGAAGCGGTGGAGGCCTTGATTGATGAATTGCGGTATGAACTTGAGAGTAATTCCTTGCGCTCTCCGGGGTGAGCGTGGCGGCCTCCGGGCCGACCAGGTTCATGGTTTTTTGGGTGAATATCCGTTAATGCCGGCCCAGCCAACAGGAACCAAAAGGTCTGTGCCCTGACGTTCGGCACCTCGCTTTGGCTCTGCGTCCCAATCTGACGGTCACCTGTGGGTACCGGTTTGTCAGCGGGGGCGGCCGATCGGTCGACTCATTGAATTGATAGCTACTCATCCCGAAAATCGACAGTAAATATCACCTGTTATCCCCATTTCACTGGCACTCACCCCCCACTGGTCTATAAGGAATGAGTGGTTCGGTTTCCATAACCGGGTATTTGCACGCTCGGCGACGGGAGTTTGTCTTCCATTCATCGCGGGTCATCCTATGAAAAGTCCTGGGAAACGCGTGTGTTTTTCGCTGTTGTCGGCTTTCGGTCTGGTGCTGCTGAGCGGCTGCGCCAGTCCTCCACCCCCTCCGCCGGCAGCGCCGCCTCCACCACCGGAGCGCACTTGTCAGGTCATGGAAAATACCGAGGTCGCCGGTGATGCGTATGCCGACGGGCAAGTGACCCGACACATCACCAAGACCCGTTGCGTCACTCAATAGCCCTGGCGCCATCGAAGGCGCGGGTCGAGCGGATTGTGCTGGTGGCCGATCTGGTCGGCACCGCCGTGTTTGCCGTTGAAGGCGCCATTGCGGCGATGCACGCTCGACTCGATCTGCTCGGGGTGATGGTGATTGCGTTCATCGTTGCACTGGGCGGCGGGGTGACCCGTGACCTGCTGATCGGCGCTACGCCGCCCAAGGCTGTGGCTGACTGGCGTTATCCCGCGCTGGCGTTTGCCATGGGCGGGGTGGCGTTTGTTTTTCATGAGCGGGTGCTGGGCTGGTCCGGTTCGACCTTGATCGTGCTGGATGCGGCGGGGTTGGCGCTGTTTGCAGTGGCCGGGGCACAGAAGGCGTTGAATTTCGGGATTTCGCCGTTTGTGGCCATGTTGATGGGCACGATTACTGGTGTCGGTGGCGGGGTGCTGCGTGACATCGTGCTGGCGCGGGTGCCGCTGGTGTTGCAGGCGGATTTGTATGCCAGTTCGGCGTTTGTCGGTGCGGCGGTGTTGATCGTCGGGCGCAGGCTGGGCGTTTCGCCTGTGGCGGCCGCATTGCTGGCAGGCGCGGCGTGTTTGTTGCTGCGGTTGTTGTCGGTGCATTTCGGCTGGCAGTTGCCGATGGTTCTGGAAGCATGAAAAAGGCAGCCCTTGGGCTGCCTTTTCGTTTGCGTCAGCGGCGGATCAGGACAGGAAACCACCGTCCACATTCAGCGACACGCCGGTGGTGTAGCTCGACGCATCGCTCGCCAGGTAAAGCACGGCGCCGGCCATTTCGCTTGGGTCGGCTACGCGCTTGAGCGGGATCTGCGTCAGCGCTTGCTTCAGGATCGCGTCGTTCTTCACCAGGGCCGAAGCGAATTTGGTGTCGGTCAGGCCCGGCAGCAGGGCGTTGCAGCGGATGCCGAATTGCGCGCATTCCTTGGCGAAGACTTTGGTCATGTTGATCACCGCGGCCTTGGTCACCGAGTAGATGCCCTGGAAGATCCCCGGCGAAATGCCGTTGATCGAGGCCACGTTGATGATGCTGCCGCCGCCGTTTTCGCGCATCAGCTTGCCGGCTTCCACCGACATGAAGAAGTAGCCACGGATGTTCACGTCGACGGTTTTCTGGAAGGCGCCGAGGTCGGTGTCCAGCACGTTGCAGAATTGCGGGTTGGTCGCGGCGTTGTTGACCAGGATGTCCAGACGGCCGAACTGTTCCTTGATCCCGGCGAAGACCTGGCTGATCTGTTCCATTTCGCCGATATGGCAGGCGACCGCTGTGGCTTTGCCGCCAGCGGCGATGATGGCGTCGGCCACGTGTTGGCAGCCTTCGAGTTTACGGCTCGAAACGATGACGTGGGCGCCTTGCTGGGCCAGCAGTTTGGCGATGGCTTCACCGATGCCGCGGCTGGCGCCGGAGACGAAAGCGATTTTGCCGTCGAGGTCGAACAACTGAGTCTTGGACATGGGATTCCCTTGTAGTAAGCCTTGTTATAACGCCGTCATCAGAGGCTGGATTTGGCAATGACCTGCAGGCTCATCTGCTCCAGCAGTTTGTTCATGTGAATGAACTGCGCGAAGCGTTTGTCCTGGGTCTGGCCATGGAAGAAGCGGTAGTAGATCTGCTGCACGATGCCGGCCAGGCGGAACAGGCCGTAGGTGTAGTAGAAGTCGAAATTGTCGATCTGGATGCCCGAGCGTTCGGCGTAGTAGTCGACGAATTCGCGGCGGGTGAGCATGCCCGGTGCGTGGCTTGGCTGGCGGCGCATCAGTTGCACCGGCGCCGGGTCGTCGGCCTGGATCCAGTAGGCGAGGGTGTTGCCCAGGTCCATCAACGGATCGCCGAGGGTGGTCAGCTCCCAGTCCAGCACGCCGATGATCTGCATCGGGTTGGTCGGGTCGAGGATGACGTTGTCGAAGCGGTAGTCGTTGTGCACGATGCTGGAGGTCGGGTGGTCGGCCGGCATCTTGTCGTTGAGCCAGGCTTTGACCTGTTCCCAGTGCGGTGCGTCCGGGGTCAGGGCTTTTTCGTAGCGCTCGCTCCAGCCCTTGATCTGGCGGGCGACATAGCCTTCAGGCTTACCGAGGTCGCCGAGGCCGCAGGCGTTGTAATCGACCCGGTGCAGCTCGACGAAACGGTCGATGAAGCTCTTGCACAGGGCTTCGGTTTTGGCTGAGTCCAGGCCCAGTTCCGGCGGCAGGTCGGAGCGCAGGATGATCCCCTTGACCCGTTCCATCACGTAGAACTCGGCGCCGATCACCGAATCGTCGGTGCAGTGCACGTAGGCTTTCGGGCAATACGGGAAGCCGTCGCGCAACTGGTTGAGAATGCGGAATTCGCGGCCCATGTCGTGGGCGGACTTGGCCTTGTGGCCGAACGGTGGACGGCGCAGGACGAACTCCTGGTCCGGGTATTCCAGCAGGTAGGTCAGGTTCGACGCGCCGCCGGGAAACTGGCTGATCCGGGGCGTGCCGGTCAGGCCCGGAATGTGCGCCTTGAGGTACGGATCGATCAGGCTGGCATCGAGTTCTTCGCCAGAGCGGATACGGGTGGACTGGTCAGTAAGCGCCATGCTTATCCCTTCTGCTTATTTTGGAGGCCAGACATCATTGGCTAATCTAATGGCGCGCTCGGGTCGTCACAAGCGCGGCTCGGTCTTATAGGTTAGCGTGTTGGACGGTAATCAACTTTGGGAATGGACGTGGCGTGCCGCAGCCCGACGCCCGCACGTCCGGGATGATTTCGGCAGACGCCGAATCCCGGCGTCTGTGGACTCTGCCCGGCGTGCTTTAGTGCACGCGCTGGTTGCTCAGCTTCGGCGGCAACTGGAGCGGTGTCAGCACCGGTTGGCCGGAGAAGAACGCCACCAGGTTCTTGCCCACCAGCTCAACGGTGCCCTGGGTGGCTTCCGGTGACAGCCCGGCGACGTGCGGGGTCAGAAGTACATTGCTCAGGCTCTTCAGCGCATCGGGCACTTGCGGCTCGTGATCGAACACATCCAGCGCTGCGCCGGCGATTCGACGCTGTTCCAGCGCGCTGATCAGGTCGGCGGTGGCGATCACGCTGGCGCGGGCAATGTTGACGATAAAGCCGTTGGGCCCCAAGGCATCGAGCACCGGACGGGTTACCAGATGCTGGCTGCCGATGCCGCCGGGCGTGGCGACCACCAGAAAGTCCGAGGCCCGGGCCAGTTCGGTCGGGGTCGAGCAGAACGCGTAAGGCACGTCGCTGCGCACCTGACGGTTGTGGTAGCTGATCTCCATGTCAAAGCCCAGACCGGCGCGCTTGGCAATCGCCATCCCCACTGCGCCCAGGCCGAGAATTCCCAGGCGCTTGCCGGCCAGCGACGGGCGCATGATTTTCGGCCACTCGCCCCGACGTACTGCCGCATCGCAGCGCGGAATGTCCCGCACCAGCGCCAACAGCATGGCCATGGCGTGGTCGGCCACCGATGACGCGTTGACACCGGCGCCGTTGGTCACGGTCAGCCCACGGTCACTGGCGGCTTGCAGATCGACCTGCTCGTAACCGGCGCCGATCACGCAGATGATTTTCAGCGCGGGCAATGCGGCGATTTCTTCCGCGTACAAACCCAGCGGGCCACGGGTCAGCACCGCGTCGATCCGTGCCCCGTGAGTGGCGATGGCTTGCGCGCGTTCGGCAGGAGTCGGCGCGAGAATCAGGTGAAATCCCTGACGTTCGAGAATCGGCAAATAGTCATTGATGGTTTCAACCAGTACCAGAACGGTGGCGGGCATTGCTCGGCTCCTGTGATCGTCGGTCTTCGGGCGCAAAAGTCGATTCAGAGTGCTGATTCCAGAGCGGTTTGGCAACGGCTGGCGCGGCCCCGCATCAGGCAGTGTAGGAGCTGATACAGGGATCGCGCGGGTGCTTCGTCAGGTGATGTCGGCGCTGGTGGTCACAGGATCAGGTCACGTACTGGGCGATGCCGTTGCCGAACGACCAGTTCTCTTTTTTCACTTCCACCAGGTTGATGAACACGTCCTCCTGACGCACGGCCAGTTGCTGATTCAGATTGCGCGCGATGGTCTGGAACAACCGTTGTTTCATCTCCACGGTGCGGCCTTCGCTGATGGTCAACTGGATGAACACGATGCCGTCGCTGCGCTGGATCCCCAGGTATTGCGTGTCATAGACGAAATGCTGGTCGTCGTGCTCGGCCAGCACCTGGAAATTGTCGTGTTCCGGCACATTGATCTCGCTGCGCAGGGCGGCGTAGATCACTTCGCCAATGCGTTTGGCGAACGTCGGATCCGGGTTTTTCTTGATGTCGACGCGAACGAGGGGCATGGGAAGGCTCCACAGGCGAGGGGACTGGACGGGGATGTCAGTCGATTCGCCATTGGGTATAGCCGAAAAATGCCAGTCGGTGAGGTTGTTTAAAAACGTTAGGAAATGGACGCGCCGTCCTGCGGGATTTACGGATGTTGCCTACGGTGTCCGGCGGAATCGTCCGCTATACAGTGGGATTGGAAACGCGAAAACATACAGGGGCAACGCGGGATGCTCTCAGGATGGAGCGGCAGCCTGTGCGGGAATTGCCATCAGCCAAGGAAGGCCAATGCTTCAGAACGATCGTGAAAGTCTGGAGCTCGACAGGCTAATGAATGAATCACGCAAGCTGAGGGCTGAAAGGCAAAAGCATTTGGCGGAGGTAAAGAAACTCAACAGGGAGACTAATCTGTACCCGCTCGCGGTATTGGGAGCGGTGGTAACCGCAATCACCGCAGTAGCAGGTGTCTATTTCAAGTTTTGAGCATGTGTGCGTCACACAGTCAGCCCCATGACCCCAAAAAGGACATCTACATGAGCACGTTCGACCGTAAAGCGATAATGGAAGAAGCAGATCGAGAGCACGAGGAGTGGGTCGAGAAAATGCGAATCCAGGATAAAAACGATATGTACCCAGTCTGGGGCATGCTGGGTTTCGGCATTTTTTGCATGTCCCTCGGCTTCATGTTGGGCCGATCGATTTGATCGGGTTTTGCCCTGTCACATCCGGCACCGAAACATGCCATAAAACGACATTTAGCGTATCCGTTGCCGACAGGGTTTTTCCCAAAAGCGACAATTCTTCGATCTGCTCCGCACAACCATTCCTCAGCTAAGTCTTTGCTTCTGCTCATTTATCGCGGAGAATCGCGCCCCTGTTTCGGCCGGGGCATGTCTGTCGGTTTTTTCCGACGCGTCCTGGCCGAGTGGCAAGTGACCGGAATGCGGAGATCCGACCGGATGAATGATCAGGCCAATAGCGTCGAACAACGCTTTGAAGCGGCAGCACCAGCTGAACTGTCGAGCTGGAATCGCCATGACACTACCTGGATGTTGGGACTGTTTGGGACGGCCATCGGCGCCGGTACCCTGTTTTTGCCGATCAACGCAGGTCTGGGTGGTTTCTGGCCGCTGGTGATCCTCGCGCTGCTGGCCTTCCCGATGACGTTCTACGCACACCGCGGTCTGACCCGCTTCGTGCTTTCCGGTCGCGAAGGAGCCGACATCACGGACGTGGTGGAACAGCATTTCGGCATCAAGGCCGGTGCACTGATCACTCTGCTGTACTTCTTCGCGATCTTCCCGATCCTGCTGATCTACAGCGTCGGCCTGACCAACACGGTCGCCAGTTTCCTTGAACACCAATTGCACATCACGCCGCCACCACGCGCGGTGTTGTCGTTCGTGCTGATCCTCGGCCTGCTGGCCGTGGTGCGCTGCGGCGAGCAAGTGATCGTCAAGGCCATGAGCCTGATGGTGTATCCGTTCATCGTCGCGCTGCTGTTCCTGGCGGTGTACCTGATTCCGCACTGGAACGGCGGCATCCTGACCACCGCCTCGCAAGTGCCGGCACCGTCGGCGCTGCTGCACACGCTGTGGCTGGCGATTCCGGTGATGGTGTTCTCGTTCAACCACTCGCCGATCATCTCGGCGTTTGCGGTGGATCAGAAGCGTCGTTACGGTGTTCACGCCGACGAGCGCAGCTCGCAGATCCTGTCTCGCGCCCACCTGTTGATGGTGCTGATGGTGCTGTTCTTCGTGTTCAGCTGCGTACTGACCCTGTCGCCGGAACAACTGGCGCAAGCCAAGGCGCAGAACCTGTCGATCCTGTCTTACCTGGCCAACCACTTCAGCAACCCGACCATCGCGTTCGCCGCGCCGCTGATTGCGTTCGTGGCGATCTCCAAGTCGTTCCTCGGCCACTACATCGGAGCCAGCGAAGGCCTGAAGGGCTTGATCGTCAAAAGCGGCAAGCGTCCAGGTGCCAAGGCTCTGGATCGCATCGTGGCGGCGTTCATGCTGGTGGTGTGCTGGATCGTGGCGACCCTGAATCCGAGCATCCTCGGCATGATTGAAACCATCGGTGGCCCGGTCATCGCGGCGATCCTGTTCCTGATGCCGATGTACGCGATCCGCAAAGTGCCGGCGATGGCCCGTTATCGTGGGCAGATGTCGAACGTGTTTGTCACCGCAGTGGGTCTGGTGGCGATTTCGGCGTTGATCTATTCGCTGACTGCTTGAGGTTCAGCAGCAAGGTCGCATTTGACCTTGTGAAACACAAAGGCCGATCTGCATCGCAGGTCGGCCTTTTTTGTGCCTGTATGGTTTGTAATTGATCGTTCCCATGTCGAGGCGTCGAACCGTCTGCGTGGGAATGCCTCTTGTGACACTCTGCGTCACGGTTCAGGACGCAGAGCGTCCTTGGCTGCATTCCCACGCGGAGCGTGGGAACGATCAGCACCAGCCGTTCAGCAGGCATAAAAAAACGCCGCTCATCTCGCGATGGGCGGCGTTTTTCATTGCGTTGCAGCGTCAGGCTTGAACGACAGGGATCTTGGCGTTCGCAGCAGCTTCACGGAACTCGGCAATCTGGTCGAAGGACAGGTAGCGGTAAACGTCGGCCGCCATGCTGTCGATCTTGCCAGCGTATTCCATGTACTCCTCGACGGTCGGCAGGCGACCTAGGATCGAAGCAACGGACGCCAGCTCAGCCGAAGCCAGGTAGACGTTCGCGCCGTCGCCCAGACGGTTCGGGAAGTTACGGGTCGACGTCGACACCACGGTGCTGTTCGGCTCAACGCGTGCCTGGTTACCCATGCACAGCGAGCAGCCTGGCATTTCCATGCGGGCGCCGGCCTTGCCGTAGATGCCGTAGTAGCCTTCTTCGGTCAGCTGGTGAGCGTCCATCTTGGTCGGCGGCGACAGCCACAGACGGGTTGGCAGCTGACCCTTGACCTGATCCAGCAGCTTGCCGGCAGCGCGGAAGTGACCGATGTTGGTCATGCACGAACCGATGAACACTTCGTCGATCTTCTCGCCAGCAACGCTGGACAGCAGACGGGCGTCGTCCGGGTCGTTCGGCGCGCACAGTACAGGCTCGTTGATGTCGGCCAGATCGATTTCGATGACTTCGGCGTATTCGGCGTCGGCATCGGCTTCCATCAGTTGCGGGTTGGCGATCCAGGCTTCCATCGCTTGAGCACGACGTTCCAGGGTACGCGCATCGCCGTAGCCTTCGCCGATCATCCAGCGCAGCAGGGTGACGTTGGACTGCAGGTACTCGGTGATCGACTCTTTCGACAGCTTGATGGTGCAACCGGCAGCCGAACGTTCGGCCGAGGCGTCGGACAGTTCGAACGCCTGCTCCAGGGTCAGACCTTCCAGGCCTTCGATTTCCAGGATGCGGCCGGAGAAGGCGTTTTTCTTGCCTTTCTTCTCGACGGTCAGCAGACCGTTCTGGATGGCGAAGTAAGGAATGGCATGAACCAGGTCACGCAGGGTGATGCCAGGTTTCATTTTGCCTTTGAAACGCACCAGGATCGATTCCGGCATGTCCAGCGGCATGACGCCGGTGGCGGCGGCGAACGCGACCAGACCGGAACCGGCCGGGAACGAGATGCCCATCGGGAAACGGGTGTGCGAGTCGCCACCGGTACCGACGGTGTCCGGCAGCAGCATGCGGTTCAGCCACGAGTGGATGATGCCGTCGCCCGGACGCAGGGAAACACCGCCGCGGGTCATGATGAAGTCAGGCAGGGTGTGGTGGGTAGTCACGTCGATCGGCTTTGGATAAGCCGCGGTATGGCAGAAGGACTGCATCACCAGATCAGCGGAGAAGCCCAGGCACGCCAGGTCTTTCAGTTCGTCACGGGTCATTGGACCGGTGGTGTCCTGAGAACCTACGGTGGTCATCTTCGGTTCGCAGTAGGTGCCAGGACGGATGCCTTTGCCTTCTGCCAGACCGCAGGCCTTGCCGACCATTTTCTGCGCCAGGGTGTAACCCTTGGTGCTTTCGGCCGGTGCTTCAGGTTTCTTGAACAGGTCGAACGCTGGCAGACCCAGCTCGGCGCGAGCCTTCTCGGTCAGGCCACGGCCGATGATCAGCGGGATACGGCCGCCGGCGCGGACTTCGTCCAGCAGGACCGGGGTCTTCATTTCGAAGGTGGTGATGACTTCGTCGGTACCGTGCTTGCAGACTTTGCCAGCGTGCGGGTACAGGTCGATCACGTCGCCCATGTTCATGTTCGACACGTCGAACTCGATTGGCAGTGCGCCGGCATCTTCCATGGTGTTGTAGAAGATCGGAGCGATTTTGCTGCCGAAGCAGAAACCGCCAGCGCGCTTGTTCGGCACGTAAGGGATGTCGTCGCCGAAGAACCACAGAACCGAGTTGGTCGCCGATTTACGCGAGGAACCGGTACCGACCACGTCACCGACGTAGGCGATAGGGAAGCCCTGGCCGCGCATTTCTTCGATCTGCTTCATCGGGCCGGTCTTGCCTTGCTCGTCCGGAACGATGCCGTCACGGGCCATTTTCAGCATGGCCAGAGCGTGCAGCGGGATGTCTGGACGCGACCAGGCGTCAGGAGCAGGGGACAGGTCGTCGGTGTTGGTTTCGCCGGTCACCTTGAAGACGCGCAGGCTGATCTTGTCGGCCAGCACAGGGCGCTTCTTGAACCACTCGCCGTCAGCCCAGGATTGCAGCACGGCCTTGGCGTGAACGTTGCCGTTCTTGGCTTTTTCAGCCACGTCGTGGAAGGCATCGAACATCAGCAGGGTGTGCTTGAGTTCTTCGGCGGCCACTGGCGCCAGTTCGGCGTTGTCCAGCAGTTCAACCAGAGTCACGATGTTGTAGCCGCCCTGCATGGTGCCGAGCAGTTCTACAGCGCGCTTTTTGTCCAGCAGAGGGGAGGAGACTTCGCCCTTGGCCAGTGCGGAGAGGAAACCGGCCTTGACGTAGGCGGCTTCGTCCACTCCTGGTGGTACGCGATTGGTGATCAGGTCAACGAGGAAAGCTTCTTCGCCAGCCGGAGGATTCTTCAGCAGCTCGACCAGGCCTGCAGTTTGTTCGGCGTTAAGCGGCTGGGGAACGATACCCAGGGCTGCACGCTCTTCGATATGTTTGCGGTAGGCTTCAAGCACAGTTATTACCCTCATCAGTGGTCCCAAATGGGTGTCCGGGACGCTCATCCCGAAATTGCCGTACTCATGCTCCTCACGACGTTGTGGGTCGTTCGGCCAGAATTACCGGCAATTCCTTACAGAAGCTGCTTTCAAAGTTTTACGCCTGCAGAACGGGGAGCTGATGAGGGTTGGCGTACGGCTTTTCCCCGCTGGAAAAACCTTACGCCAACACCGCTCTGAAGGAACGACTGTGCTCGTGACGCTTTGAAAACAGCTTCTAACGGACATTGGCGCCTAAAAAGGCTGGCTGATTCTACGGCAAAAAAAATTTAAAGGTAAGTCGCGCTCTATTGGACTTTGGTGGCGTTGTGCGCCATCGGGCCAAACCCCGATCCAGCGCTTGCCCCTGACGTTTGAGGGGTGATGAATGGCGGACAAAGGGCTAACATGCCGACCTGTTCCGCGTTTCAAGTGTTTTGCCCATTTATGCCCAATCAGACCATCAAGACCCCCTGCGTCGGCCTCTGCTCTACCGTTTACGGTGATCTGGTGTGCCGTGGCTGCAAGCGTTTCCACCACGAAGTGATCCACTGGAACGGTTACAACGAGGAAGAAAAGCGCGCGGTCTGGCTGCGTCTCGAGCAATTGCTGTCACAAGTGATGGCCAGCAAGGTCGAGGTCTTCGATCCGGCGCGCCTGCGCCATCAGCTGGAACAGCGCAAGATCCGCTTCGTGCCGCATCAGTCGGAATATTGCTGGGCTTATCAACTGATCGCCCGGGGCGCGCGGGTGATCATTAATCTGGAAGCCTACGGGATGGTATTGCTGCCGGAGTTTCGCGACTGGAACCTGCCGGAACTGCGCGATGCCATTGATCGGGAATTTTTCCTGCTGTCGGAAGCGCACTATCAGCGCTATATCGCGCCAGGTTTTCTCAAAGACGCCCTCGGCGACTGAAGTTCAAAAGCTTCGCGAGCAAGCTGCTCCCACATTGGATTAATGTCGTTCACAAAACCACTGTGGGAGCGACGGTGCGACGATTCGACTTGCTCGCGAAGGGGCCGGTTCAGGCACCGAAGGCCTTAATGCTTGACCGCCAACTCGACCAAATGGTCTTCAACCTCCTGCGGCTTGAGCACCAGTACATCACTCTCCAGCTGATCCAGCACCTGTTCGGCCGTGTTGCCGATCAACGCCCCGGATACCCCGCTGCGCGCCACGGTGCCAATCACGGTCACCGCCGCCTGCAGCTTGTGCGCCATGAACGGAATCAGCACATCCGCCGGGCCTTCCTCGACGTGCAGGTGAGCGTCATCAATGTCGAATTCAGCCTGAAACGCCCGGCATTGCTCGCGATAGCGCGCCTCGATGCTTTCCTTGAGCTGGAAGGTCGGGTCGGCCGCCGACAGCATCGGTGACGGATGGGCGGTAATCACGTGCAGATGCCCTTTGGCCAGACTGGCGATGTCATAACCGTGGTCGATGATGGTGGTGTGCAGGTGGCGGTGTTCGCCATCGGCATTGCCTACATCGACAGCGGCCAGTATCACTCGGTCTTTCCAGGAGGCGGAGGTTTTCACCAGCAGCACCGGAGTCGGGCAGTGGCGCAGGAGTTTCCAGTCTGCCGGGGTCAGCAGGGCCTTTTTCAGCGGACTGTCGGGGAAGTGCTGTTTGATCACCAGCCCGCAGCCTTCGGCCTGCTGCACGTCGATGATGGTTTCGTGCAGGCTCTCGTTCCACGCCTGCTCGGTGGTGACGCTGTAGCCGTCCGCCAACAGCGCGGCCTTGAGCACGCTGAGCATGCCGGCGTGATCGTGCTTCTTGTCGCAGACCAGCAGGTGCAGATGGGCCTGGGTCACCCCGGCGATCAGCTTGGCGCGCTTGAGCGCGAGGCTTTCCGCGTGTTCGGGTTCGATGACCACCAGAATGCTGCGAATGGCTTGCATGAGTGAGTCTCCAGCAATGAAAAGGCACGGCGTTGCACAACTATAGTTGCTGCGCATCCGTCTGCGACTTGATGCATATCAACGCAGGCCGCTGGTGGTCTGCGGGCAGGCCGGTATAATCGGCGCCCTTCGCTCGAACACCTTTTGACCGTGAGCCCCATGATCCTTCCCGAAATCCACGAATTCCTTGGTTGCCGCACGCCTGACGCCTGGGTCCAGGCCGCGCTGGCCGATCAGGAAACTCTGCTGATCGACCACAAGAACTGCGAGTTCAAGGCCGCCAGCACCGCGTTGAGCCTGATCGCCAAGTACCATTCCCATGTCGATCTGATCAACATGATGTCGCGTCTGGCCCGGGAAGAGCTGGTGCACCACGAGCAGGTGATGCGCATCATGAAGCGGCGCAAGATCGAACTGCGTCAGCTGCATGCCGGCCGTTATGCTTCCAGCCTGCGCAAAGTGGTGCGCAGCCACGAACCGGTCAAACTGGTCGACACCCTGGTGGTCGGCGCCTTCATCGAAGCGCGCAGTTGCGAGCGTTTCGAAGCGCTGGTGCCGCATCTGGACGAAGAACTCGGCAAGTTCTACTTCGGCCTGCTGAAAAGCGAGGCCCGGCATTTCCAGGGTTACCTGAAACTGGCCTACCAGTACGGCGACGCCGGGGACATCGCTCAAGTGATCGAAAAAGTCCGCGCCGCCGAGCAGGATCTGATCGAGTCCCCGGACGAAGAATTCCGTTTCCACAGCGGCGTACCCGTCGCGGCATGAATTGTTAAAAACTCTTAAGAGTATGAAACATCAACGAAAACCGGCCCCAGAGGCCGGTTTTTGCTGCCTGGCGTAAACGACTCGCCATTGAATGCCCGCATAATGTCGCCCACTTCACAAAGCGGTTGGCGGCGGTCGTTATGGATAACCTGGGTTTTGGCAGAGTCCTGCTGGTGGAAGACGATGAGCGGCTGGCCGCGCTGATCGCCCACTTTCTCGAACAACACGGCTTTGATGTGCGCACGGTGCATCGCGGCGATCTGGCCGTGGCCGCGTTTCTTGAATTCAGGCCCAAAGTCGTGGTGCTCGACCTGATGCTGCCGGGGCAGAGTGGTCTGCACGTGTGCCGGGAAATCCGCAGCGTGTCGGACACGCCGATCGTCATCCTGACCGCCAAGGAAGATGACGTCGACCATATTCTGGGCCTGGAGTCTGGCGCCGATGACTATGTGATCAAACCGATCAAACCGCCTGTTCTGCTCGCACGCCTGCGGGCCCTGCAACGCCGGCAAGTACCGGAAAGCGGTGTGGTCAGCTCGCTGGAGTTCGGCAACCTGATCATCGACCGCAGTTGCCGTGAAGTGCGTCTGGCGGGCGAGCCGATCGAACTGACCACCATGGAATTCGAACTGCTGTGGCTGCTGGCCAGTGCCGCCGGCAACATCCTGTCACGCGATGACATTCTCAACCGCATGCGCGGGATCGCCTTCGATGGCCTCAATCGCAGCGTCGACGTGTACATCAGCAAGTTGCGCAACAAACTCAAGGACAACCCGCGTGAACCGGTGTGCATCAAGACCGTGTGGGGCAAGGGTTATCTGTTCAATCCATTCGCGTGGGAGTTGTAGATGCTGCGGTTATTTCTCGGGCTGTTTCTGGTGATGACCGTCGGGCTGGTGGCGGCGCTGCAAACCGTCGAGCACACCTTCAACGCATTGCTCGACAACCAGATGCAGGCCTACAACCGCGAGGCGGTACGCGGTCAGGCATGGTCGCTGGTCGAACACATGCGCGATCAGCAGGGCGTGGCGCGCGAGGCGCAACTGGAGGCATTGCGGCCACACTATGGGCTGACGTTGAGTCTGGTCGAGGCTGACCAGTTGAACCTCAACGATCAGGAAAAAGCCGAGCTGGCCAAGGATCTGTTGGTGATTCGCGACGATTACACCCAGTTCATCAGCAACATCGACGGTGGTTCACAGCTGCTCAGCATCAAATTGCCGCCCGAGCCGAGCCTGATGCCGTTCTACATTGCCGGGGCCTACATGATGCTGGCGGTGCTGCTCGGTATCGTTTTGTACTTCTGGGTGCGTCCGCACTGGCGCGATCTGGAAAAACTGCGACTGGCCGCCGAGCGCTTCGGCGACAACGACCTCTCGGTACGGATCCAGCTGTCCAAACGCTCGAACATCCGCGACCTGGCCGGCCACTTCAACCTGATGGCGGCGCGTATCGAAGGCTTGATCGCCAATCAGCGCGAACTGACCAACGCGGTCTCCCACGAACTGCGCACGCCGATTGCCCGGTTGTCGTTCGAACTCGATCAGCTCAAGCAGCAACCGGACGCCAGCCAGAACCGCGAACTGATCGCCGACATGTACGCCGACCTTGGCGAGCTGGAGGAAATGGTCTCCGAACTGCTGACCTACGCCAGCCTCGAACGCGGAGCGACGGTAATCACCCGCGAGAATATTCAAGCGGCCAACTGGCTCGACAGCGTGGTCGGCAGTGTGGCGCTGGAAGCCGAGGCGGCCGGGGTTCAGCTGTTGATCGTTGATTGCCGGGTTGATGAAGTGCGGATCGAACCGCGCTTCATGGCGCGGGCGGTGATCAATCTGCTGCGCAACGCCATTCGTTATGCCGAGCAGCGGGTCGAGGTGTCGCTGGTGCGCGTCGGCGATCAATACGAAGTGCAGGTCAATGACGACGGACCGGGCGTGCCGCTGGCAGGTCGGGAGAAAATCTTCGAACCGTTCTCGCGCCTGGACGCCAGCCGCGACCGCCGCACGGGCGGCTTCGGCCTTGGTCTGGCGCTGGTGCGGCGAGTGTCGCAATCCCATGGCGGGCAGGTCGAGGTCGGCGATTCACCGTGGGGTGGCGCGTCGTTCCGCATGACCTGGGCGCATCTGGATTAACCAAAGGCCCTTTGAACACCCTCAATCCCACAGGATCGGAGTTCCGTCAGCTGAGTACAAAGTCGACGGGCTTCAGCGCTGGCGGCAAAGGCTCCGTCCCGAGTTCCGCCAGAATATCGCGCTCGATGCTGCGCACCAGGGCATCGGTCGGCAAATCGTTTTCATCCCGGCCGAACGGGTCTTCCAGCTCATCGGCAATCGCATCCAGGCCGAAGAAGGTGTAGCTGACAATCGCCGTGAACAGCGGCGTCAGCCAGCCCAGTGGTTCGGCCATGGCGAACGGTAGCAGGATGCAGAACAGGTAAATCGTGCGGTGCAGCAGCAAGGTGTAGGGGAAGGGCAGCGGCGTGTTCTTGATCCGCTCGCACACCGCCTGCGCCTGGGTCAGGCTGGTCAGGTGATTGGCCAGCAGCATGTAGCGCCATTCGCTGAGATCGCCTGTTTGATGCAAATCGGAACATTGCTGGCCGACGGTTTGCAGGATGCGTCCGCTGTAGTCCGGCACCTGCGCATCGTGTTGCGGCGTGATCCATTCGGCACTGGCGGCAGCTTCGTTTTCCCGGCGCAGCCGAGCATTCAAGGCGTGGGCAAAACCGCAGAGGTTGAGCAACAGCAAGCGGCGTTGCGCCGACTCGCGGATCACATGGGTTTCGCGAATCACCGAGCGCACATGCACGATCAATTCGCCCCAGGCCTTGCGCGCTTCGTACCAGCGGTCGTAACAGGCGTTGTTGCGAAAGTTCATGAAGATCGACAGCGACAGACCGAGCAAGGTAAATGGCGTGGCGTTGACCTTGGTGAAGTTGCTCGGGTGGAGCATTTCCACCAGCACGATGGCCGACGCCAGCAGCGTGACCATCAGGGTGCGCAGGGCGATGCGCTTGGCGATCGAGCCTTTGAGGGTGAAGAGAATGGCGAATTGATTGACCTTGGGTCGGATGATCATGCGGCTCTCTGCCTTGAAAACGTGGCGGATCAGCCGCCGGTCATGTTCATGAAACGCACCACTTGCACGTCGTCGTTCACTTCAAAGTTGTGCCGGTAAGGTTTGAGCTTCATCGCTTCGATGATGGCTTTCTCCAGCCGTTGCGGTTGACCAGGATGAGCGCGCAGCACCGCTTTCAGATCCACCGAATGCTCGTTCCCCAGACACAGTAGCAAACGCCCCTCGACGGTCAGCCGCACCCGGTTGCAAGTGCCGCAGAAGTTGTGGCTGTGGGGCGAGATGAACCCCAGCCGGATGTGCGGCGCTTCGGCCAGCCGCCAGTAGCGCGACGGGCCCTGGGTCGACTCGGCGGAGTCGATCAGGGTGTAACGCTCGGCGATCTTTTCACGCACCTGGCTGCTGGAAAAGAACGACTCGGCACGGCTGTGTTCGCTGATGATGCCCAGCGGCATTTCCTCGATGAAGGAAATGTCCAGATCCCGCTCGATGGCGAACTGCACCAGGTCGTTGATCTCGTGATCGTTACGGCCCTGCATCACCACGCAGTTGAGTTTAGTGCGGGTAAAACCGGCGGCGCGCGCGGCGTCGATGCCGTCGATCACCTGGGCCAGGTCGCCGGTACGGGTCATCTGCTTGAAGCGTTCGGCATCGAGGCTGTCGAGGCTGACGTTGAGGCGTTTGACCCCGGCGTCGAACAGCGGACTGGCGAGTTTGCCGAGCTGCGAACCGTTGGTGGTCAGGCAGAGTTCGCGCAGGCCGGGCAGGGCGGCGATCTGCTGGCACAAACCGACGACGCCGGGACGAATCAGCGGCTCGCCCCCGGTCAGGCGAATCTTGCGGGTGCCCAACGCGACAAAGCTCTGCGCCAGTTGATAGATCTCCTCCAGCGTCAGCACCCGTTGGCGCGGCAGAAACTGCATGTCTTCAGCCATGCAGTACACGCAGCGAAAGTCGCAGCGGTCGGTGACGGACATGCGCAGGTAGTCGACGCGGCGGTTGTAACCATCGATCAAGACGCGCTCTGACATGACAGCCTCGCTTGGGTGAAGTCCGCTATTGAAGGAATTGGGTCGGTGCAGATTATGAGCAACTTGAGACAACGTCCAATCACTCTTAATGACCGGCCGATTGATACTGTCGATGATGAAATAATTCTTCCGGTTTTATCGCTCTCTGTTTTTACAAGTGACTGTATTTAAAGAGTTTAAAGCCTTGATAGATGCTTTCGATAACGCGGTCATTAATAGCGATTAGACAAGTTTTTGCAGCGGTTTCTATCCTTGGCCCCGTCAAACGAAACGACCGCTTTTTTAACTTTAAGTCAGTCGTCGCTGTTTAAACCCGATCAGGTTTTTGCCTGTGTGCATCGTCATGGAGAAGTCCCATGTCACAAGTCGACCGTTACAAACCCTACAAGGGCGCCGCTGCGGGTTGGGGTGCTGTGATCAGCCTCACCAGGAATTGGCTGGGCAGTGAAAACGCCCTGAAAAACATCCGCGCCATGCTCAAGACCAACCAGAACGGCGGCTTTGACTGCCCCGGTTGCGCCTGGGGTGAAGCACCCGGCGCGAGCATGCTGAAGTTCTGCGAGAACGGCGCCAAAGCGGTGAACTGGGAAGCCACCGGCCGCCTGGTCGATCCGGCGTTCTTCAACAAGTACACAGTTTCGACCCTGGCCGAGCAAAGCGATTACTGGCTCGAGTATCAGGGGCGGATCACCCATCCGATGCGCTACGACGCGCGGGTCGACCGCTATGTGGAAACTACCTGGGACGACGCTTTCGCGCTGATCGCCAAACACCTCAAAGGCCTGAAATCGCCCCACGAGGCCGAGTTCTACACCTCGGGACGTGCCAGCAACGAAGCAGCGTTTCTCTACCAGTTGTTCGTCCGCGCCTACGGCACCAACAACTTCCCGGACTGCTCGAACATGTGCCACGAAGCCAGTGCGGTAAGCATGGGCGAGAGCCTGGGTGTCGGCAAAGGCACGGTGGTCTATGACGACCTGCACCACGCCGACGCGATTTTCGTGATCGGCCAGAACCCCGGCACCAACCACCCGCGCATGCTCGAACCGCTGCGTGAAGCGGTGAAGCGTGGCGCGCAAGTGGTGTGCATCAACCCGCTCAAGGAGCGTGGGCTGGAGCGTTTCCAGAACCCGCAAAACCCGATCGAAATGCTCAGCAACGGCTGGGAAGCGACCAATACTGCGTACTTCCGTCCAGCCTTGGGCGGCGACATGGCGATGATTCGCGGCATGGCCAAATTCCTGCTGGAGTGGGAGCGTGAAGCCCAGGCCACCGGTGGCGAACCGGTGTTCGATCACGCGTTCATTGCCGAACACACGTCGGGTCTCGACAGTTATCTGGCCGAAGTCGATGCCACCCGTTGGGAGCACATCGTCGAGCAATCCGGCGTGCCGCTGCATGACATCGAACTGGCCGCGCGCATGTATGCCCGCGCCAGGAGCGTGATCATGTGTTGGGCCATGGGCCTGACCCAGCACGTGCACTCGGTGCCGACCCTGCAGGAAGTCATCAATCTGCAACTGCTGCGCGGCAACGTCGGCCGTCCGGGCGCCGGGCTGTCGCCGGTGCGTGGCCACAGTAATGTGCAGGGCGACCGCACGATGGGCATCAACGAACTGGCCCCGACCGAACTGATGGACGCCCTGGAAAAACGCTTCAACTTCAAGGTGCCGCGCATGCACGGCCACAACACGGTGATGGCGATTGGTGCCATGGAACGTGGCGAAGCCAAGGTGTTTATCGGTCTGGGCGGCAATTTCGCCCAAGCCACGCCGGATACTCCGCGCACCCACGCGGCGATGCGCAAACTCGACCTGAGCGTGCACATCTCGACCAAGCTCAACCGCAGCCATCTGGTGACCGGGCGTGACGCGCTGATCCTGCCGTGCCTCGGCCGCACCGACATCGACCTCCAGGCCGAAGGCCCGCAAGGGGTGACGGTGGAAGACACCTTCAGCATGGTGCACTTGTCGTTTGGCCAGTTGAAACCGAAGTCAGCGCACCTGAAATCCGAGCCGGCGATCATTGCCGGGATCGCCGCCGCCACCTTGGGCAAGCATCCGATCGACTGGGAATGGGCAGTGGGCGACTACGGTCGCATCCGCAACCTGATCGCGGACGTGATTCCGGGCTTCGAAAATTTCAACGAGAAGCTGTTGATCCCCGGTGGTTTCCACCTCGGCAACAACGCGTCCGACCGGGTCTGGAAAACTGAAACCGGCAAGGCCCAGTTCACCCCGTGCGTGCTGCCGGAGCATCTGATCAGCGAAGGCGTGCGCAACCTGCCGGTCAAACCGCATCTGATTCTGCAAACCATGCGGTCCCACGATCAGTACAACACCACGCTGTACGGCCTCGACGACCGTTATCGCGGGGTCTACGGCATGCGCGACGTGGTGTTCGCCAACGAGCAGGACATCCGCCGGCTCGGTTTCGAACCGGGGCAGAAGGTCGATCTGGTAGCGCTGTGGGGCGATGAACGCGAGCGTCGGGTCAGCGGTTTCACATTGATCGCCTACGACATTCCAGCGGGTCAGGCTGCCGCGTACTACCCGGAAACCAACCCGCTGGTGCCGCTGGAAAGCTACGGTGATCGCACCTATACACCGACCTCCAAGTTCGTGGCGATCCGTCTCGAAGCCGCCGAGGCGAGCAACCTGATCCCGTCGTCGGTGGCGTAGCCGACCCACGCGATCCAACCTTCTGCTTTTTGACTGGCTGCAGGCGTTCGCGCCTGGCGGTGGCCCGGCCGTGTGCTGCCGCTTTTCAGCCTGGATGAGGACATCATCATGTTCAACCTGGAGGCACTGGACCTGGCGCGAATTCAATTCGCGTTCACGGTTTCGTTCCACATCATTTTCCCGGCGATCACCATTGGCTTGGCGAGTTTCCTGGCGGTGCTCGAAGGCCTGTGGCTGAAAACCCGTAACGACACTTACCGCGATCTCTACCATTTCTGGTCGAAGATCTTCGCCGTCAACTTCGGAATGGGCGTGGTCTCCGGTCTGGTCATGGCGTACCAGTTCGGTACCAACTGGAGCGGGTTCTCTGATTTTGCCGGCAGCGTCACCGGGCCGTTGCTGACCTATGAGGTGCTGACCGCGTTCTTCCTCGAGGCCGGGTTCCTCGGGGTGATGCTGTTCGGCTGGAATCGCGTCGGCCGTGGCTTGCACTTCTTCGCCACGGTGATGGTCGCCATCGGTACGCTGATTTCGACCTTCTGGATTCTCGCCTCCAACAGCTGGATGCAGACTCCGCAAGGTTTCGAAATCGTCGACGGCCGGGTGATGCCGGTCGACTGGCTGGCCATCGTGTTCAACCCGTCGTTCCCGTTCCGGCTGGCGCACATGGCGATTGCCGCGTTCGTTGCCACGGCGTTCTTCGTCGGCGCTTCGGCAGCCTGGCATTTGCTGCGCGGCAACGACAGCAAACCGGTGCGCAAGATGTTTTCCATGGCGTTGTGGATGGCACTTATCGTCGCGCCGATTCAAGCGGTGGTCGGTGACGCCCATGGCTTGAACACGCTGGAGCACCAACCGGCAAAAATCGCCGCCATCGAGGGCCACTGGGAAAACGCTGACAACGAGCCGACCCCGCTGTTGTTGTTCGGCATCCCGGACATGCAGGCGGAGAAAACCAAGTACGCGATCGAGATTCCGTACCTCGGCAGCCTGATCCTCACCCACAGCCTCGACAAGCAGATTCCGGCGCTCAAGAGCTTCCCGAAAGAAGACCGGCCGAACTCGACCGTGATTTTCTGGAGCTTCCGCGTGATGGCCGGGCTGGGGATGTTGATGATTCTGGTCGGTGTGCTGGGGCTGGCGCTGCGGCGCAACGGCAAGGTCTACCGTCATCGCGGCTTCCAGCGACTGGTGCTGCTGATGGGGCCGAGCGGTCTGATCGCGTTGCTGGCGGGCTGGATCACCACCGAAGTCGGGCGGCAGCCGTGGGTGGTGTATGGCCTGATGCGCACCCATGACGCCGCGTCCCACCACTCGGTAGCGCAGATGAGCACGTCGCTGGCGCTGTTCGTCGTCATCTACTGCTCGGTGTTCACCGTGGGCATCGGCTACATGATGAAACTGGTGAGCAAAGGCCCGCAGCCGCACCACGAACACCCGCCTGAAGGCACTCAGGTCCAGACCCCGCGCCGGCCACTTTCGGCGGTCACCGACAACCTCGAATCCGCGACCCGGATCCACTGAAAAAGGAGCGTTGAGTCATGGGTATCCAAGGTATCGATCTCTCGTTGATCTGGGGCGTGATCATTGCCTTCGGGGTGATGATGTACGTGATCATGGACGGCTTCGATCTGGGCCTCGGGATCCTGTTCCCGATGATCAGCGACGAGCAGGAACGCGACGTGATGATGAACACCGTCGCACCGGTGTGGGACGGCAATGAAACCTGGCTGGTGCTCGGCGGCGCGGCGTTGTACGGCGCGTTTCCGCTGGCTTACGGGGTGATTCTGGAGGCGCTGTATCTGCCGCTGATCTTCATGCTCGCGGGTTTGATTTTCCGCGGTGTGGCGTTCGAGTTTCGCTTCAAGGCACCGGCTGAAAAACGTCATCTGTGGGACTGGGCGTTCATTGGCGGTTCGCTGTTGGCGACGTTCTCCCAAGGCGTGGTGATTGGCGCGTATGTGGCGGGAATTCCGGTTGTGGATCGGCAGTTTGCCGGTGGCGGTCTCGACTGGCTGGCGCCGTTCCCGCTGGTCTGCGGCGTCGGTCTGGTGGTCGCTTATGCCTTGCTCGGCAGCACCTGGCTGCTGGTCAAGACCGAAGGCATGCTGGAGTCGCGGATGCGTCACTACAGCCGTCCGCTGGCGTGGCTGTTGCTGGCGATGGTGGTGGTGATCGGCGCGTGGACGCTGCAACTGCACCCGGAATTGGCCGGCCGCTGGTTCAACCATGCGCACCTGACCGTATTCGCCGGGCTGGTGGTGCTGGCGGTACTGGCGCTGTTCGGGCTGTTGCGTTCGCTACGGCAGCGACACACCCACTGGCCGTTCGTGTTCACCCTGGTGCTGATGTTCCTCGGTTACATCGGGCTGGCGCTGAGCATCTGGCCGAACATCATTCCGCCGTCGGTCAGCCTGTGGGCGGCGGCCTCACCGGCCACCAGTCAGCTGTTCGCCCTGATCGGCGCGCTGTTCATCCTGCCGGTGATCCTGATGTACACCTTCTGGAGCTACTACGTGTTCCGCGGCAAAGTGAGGATTGGCGATGGCTATCATTGATTCGCGTGAGGTGAAATCCAGCCCCTGGTACAAGCGCCTGGGCTGGCTGCTGCTGATCTGGTTTGGCAGCGTGGTATCGCTGGCCGTAGTGGCGAGTCTGTTGAAACTGGCGATGTATGCGGCGGGGATGAGGACTCACTGAGCATAAAAAACCGGAGCCTGGCTCCGGTTTTTTATTGCCCAAATCTGAGTCCACCACTGAGTCCTGTGGTGGTTTTAATATTTACTCGCCACCAAACATCGCGGTCCAGTAAATGCCGGCGCTGCTCTTCGGATCGACTGCGTAAGCAGCACCCATTTCGCGGTACTGCGGGTTCATCAGGTTGGCGCAATGGCCGGGGCTGGCGAGCCAGCCGGCAACGACTTTCTGCACCGTGTCCTGCCCGGCGGCGATGTTCTCGCCGACCTGCTGGCCGCTGTAGCCGGCCAGTTCGGCGCGGTCGCCGGGAGTGCCGCCGTTGCGGTCCTTGTGGTCGAAATAATTGTTGTTGGCCATCTCGCGGCTGTGTTCCTGGGCGACGCCGCCGAGCACGGCATTCCATGCCAGCGGCGCAGTCGCTGCGAATGCCTGACCGCCGCACTGGCGCGGTTGGGCGCGGGCGGCGTTGAGTTGTTCGAGAAGTTTCTGGCCTTCAGCCTGACCGTCGCCGAGGCGGGCAGACAGCAGTGGCCGGGCCAGAGTGATGCGCCAGTCACGGTCGGCGCGGCTGACGCCGATATCGACGAACTGCGGATCCAGCACCACCTGACAGAAGCTCTCCTGAATCGCCTTCATCGCCGACGCCGCATCCCGTGGCCCGTTCAGGGTGATCGCCTGCACGTTGACCATCGGGTAGCGAGCGCTGGACATCGCCTGCTGCAAATCCACTACGCCGCTTGCCGGCAGAATCAGGCGCGGATCGGCCGACAGTGGCGGCAATTCGCTGGACGCCTGGCTGCCACAACGCTGCGGCTGGCTGCGGTAGCTGTTGATCGATTCGATCAATTGCGACTCGTCGGCGGCCATGGCCGAAGTGGCCAACGCCAGGCCCACGGACAACGCGGCGAGTCGCAGAACGGATGGCATGAAGCGCATGGAAATCTCCCTTGGGCTGAGTGCGCACATCATGCGCGAAAGGGCCCCGGTTCGTGCAATGTCTTTTTCTTCATCGCGCGGAATTTTCTACCGAACGATTCCGTGCAATTTGCCGTCTACACTCTGCGAAGACCCCGCAAACCGGGCGTCTCAACCACGTAACAGTTTGCCCGCGACGGGCGCTTTCGGAAGAATCGATCATGCGATTGAACGGGTTGCTTTGCTGTCTTGCGTTGACCCTCCTGAGCGGCGCGGCACTGGCCACTGATCAGGCGCCGATCAAGGAAAAGGCCGAAGCGAAAGCCGAGGTACTGGAAGAGAAGGCCGCCGACAAACCCGACGCGCCCCCGGCACCCAAATCCGAAGCCATCACCCCGACCGAGGCTCAGGCGGTCGACCCCGCCGGAGCCGCACCGCTGGACGACCCGATCACCTGTCTGGCACGCAGCATCTATTGGGAAGCCAAGGGCAAGGACAATGCCGACATGGAAGGCGTGGCGAGCGTGGTGATGAATCGCCTCGGGCATGACGGCTTTCCAGGCACGGTCTGCGAGGTGGTCAAGCAGGGCTCGGAAAGCAAGAGTTGCCAGTTCTCCTGGTGGTGCGACGGGCGTCCGGATCAGGTCAAGGAAGATGCCGAGTATGCGCTGGCCAAGGAAATCGCCGGCAAGGCCCTGAACCGTCAGCTCACCGACCGCACCCACGGCGCGCTGTATTTCCACGATCGCAACGTTCATCCGGGCTGGGCCAAGGAATACATCAGGACCGCCGAGACCAGGAAATTCCTGTTTTATAAACCCACTGGCGGGGATGCGCGTTAGGCGCAGACTTCGCGCACACAATTGCGCAGCCAGCGGTGCGCCGGGTCGGCGTCCATGCGCGGATGCCAGAGCATCGACACGCTGATGTCCGGCATCCGGAATGGCAGGGCGAAACTGTGCAGGCCCGTTCGCAGTTTGCTGGTGTGACGTTCCGGGACGGTGGCGATCAGGTCTGATTCACGGACCAGCGTCAGCGCCGCTGAAAACCCGCCGAACGAGGTGACGATATCCCGCGTCAGGCCGAAAGCGAGCAATGCTTCGTCCACCGGGCCGCCGCTGCGCCCGCGTCGCGACACCAGAATGTGCTGGCCTGCGGCAAAACGTTTGGCGCTGACCTTGCCGATGCTCAACGGATGCTCCTCACGCACCACACCGATCCACTGATCGCGGAACAGGATGCGGCTGTGCAGCGTCGGGTCGGTGCTGTCGTCGACCACGCCGGTTTCCAGGTCCACCCGGCCTGCGCGCAATAGCGTGCTGTCCTTGTCGGCCTTTTGCACAAAGCGCAGACGCACGTTGGGTGCCTCTTCGGCGATGCGGGCGAGCAGGGCGGCGGCAAAGGTTTCGACAAAACCGTCGGTGTTGCGCAGGGTGAACGTGCGCCGCAATTGGCCGGGATCGAGCACTTCTGCCGGACGCAAAACTGCTTCGGCTTCCTGCACCAGATAACTGACCCGGTCGCGCAGCTCCAGCGCGCGTGGGGTCGGCACCAGTCCTCGGCCGGCGCGCACCAGCAGCGGATCTCCGGTAGTTTCGCGCAGCCGGGCCAGCGCGCGGCTCATGGCTGACGGACTCAAACGCAGGCGCTCGGCGGCGCGGGCGACGCTGCCTTCGCTCAGCAACACGTCGAGGGTGATCAACAGGTTCAGATCCGGTGCATTCATGACATGGCGTTCCATGCAGGTATCAAGTGCAAAGCATGCGTCTTGCGCCTTGTATTGTCGAGGCTCAGGCTATGCCGCATGACTTCTGCCCTGTGAGCCTCCCATGCACCGAGAACCCCTGAACCCCTCAGCCCGCTGGGCGCTGACCAGTCTGGCGCTGTCGATGTTGATGCCGTCACTCGACACCAGCATCGCCAACGCCGGACTGCCCACGCTGGCGGCAGCGTTCGATGCGACCTTTCAGCAAGTGCAATGGATCGTGCTGGCCTATCTGCTGGCGGTCACCACGTTGATTGTCAGCGTCGGGCGACTGGGGGACGGCTTCGGGCGGCGACGCTTGCTGTTGATCGGTATCGGCATCTTTACCGCCGCCTCGCTGGCCTGCGCGCTGGCACCGAGCCTCGCATGGCTGATCGGTGCGCGGGCGATGCAAGGCCTTGGCGCAGCGATCATGTTCGCGCTGACGGTGGCGCTGGTGGCCGATGCGGTGCCCAAATCCCGGGCCGGCAGTGCGATGGGGTTGCTGGCCACGATGTCCGCCACCGGTACCACCCTCGGACCGTCGCTCGGTGGGCTGTTGATGGCGCATGTCGGCTGGCAGTCGATCTTTGTCATCAACGTACCGCTGGGCTTGCTCAACGCATGGTTGGTGTATCGCTATTTGCCGAAGGACCGGATCGTGCGCTCGGGAGTTGCATTTGATTATCCCGGCACCGCCGTACTGATGCTGACGCTGGCGGCCTATGCACTGGCGATGACGATTGAAGGCCTCACCCCGACGTTGCTGTTGCTCAGTCTGTTGGGCGTGGGGTTGTTCATCCTGGTCGAGCAACGGAGCAAGGCGCCGCTGATTCACCTGTCATTGTTCACCGACACGCGAATCAGCAGCAGTCTGGCGCTGACGTTGCTGGTCACGACAGTGATGATGACCACGCTGGTGGTCGGGCCGTTTTACCTGAGCCGAGGACTGGGTCTTTCCAGCACTCAGGTCGGTCTGGTGTTGTCGATCGGGCCGTTGCTGGCGGCGTTCAGCGGCGTACCGGCGGGGCGGCTGGTGGATCGTTTCGGGGCGCGGCGGATGGTGCCGGGTGCGTTGCTCGGAATGGCCTGTGGATGTGGTCTGTTGGCGCTGTTGCCGATGAGTTTCGGGGTGTTTGCCTATGTGCTGCCGATCACGGTGGTGGCGTTGAGTTATGCGCTGTTCCAGGCCGCCAACAACACCGGGTTGATGTCCGGGGTTGCTCAGGATCAGCGCGGCGTGGTCTCGGCCATGCTCGGACTGTCGCGCAATCTGGGCTTGATCACCGGGGCGGCAGCGATGGGCGCGGTGTTCGCCCTGGCCACGGATGATCCGACCCAGGCGCCGGCCGCGGTCATCGCGGACGGCTTGCACATGACCTTCGGTGTGGCCACGGCGTTGATGTTCGCGGCGCTTGTCCTTGGCGCCTTCACACACCTGCGTCTCGCGTCTCCCGTGCCGGAAAGAACAATTCAAAGCAGGTGACGCCATCAGCGCTGCTGACGCTGTAGCGGCCCTGATGCAACTGCATGATGGTCGCCACGATCGACAGGCCCAGTCCGTTGGATTGGGCCGAGCGTTCGCGGGACGGATCGACGCGGTAGAAGCGTTCGAACAGTCGCGACAGGTGTTCGGGCGCAATGGTCGCGCCCTGATTGCGTACCCGTAGGTAGCTGCCGTCCGCTTCGGCGATGGCTTCGACTTGCAACGTCGAGTCCGCCGCGCCGTACTTGATCGCGTTGGCGCACAGATTGGCCAGGGCCCGACGCAGCAGCATCGGCTCGGCCCAGATCACGCCGCTGCCACGGGCCTCGATGGTGACACCGACATCGGCGGCCAGGCCTTCGAAGTAATCGGCGATGCGCTGCATCTCATCGCAGGCGTCCAGCTCCTGACGCTGGCTCAGCGCGCTGGCCGGGTCGGTGCGGGCGAGAAACAGCATGTTGTCGAGCATCCGCGCCAGCCGTTCGAGTTCCTCGACGTTGGAGGCGAGCAACTGCTGATAGGCGTCCACGCTGCGGTTCTGTTGCAGGGCGACCTGGGTTTCTCCGAGCAGGTTGTTGATCGGCGTGCGCAGTTCGTGGGCCATGTCGGTGGAAACCTGACTGAGTTGCGCAACCCCTCGGTCGAGCCGGTCCAGCATCGCATTGAAAGACTCGATCATTGGCTGCAATTCCCGGGGCGTGCCTTGGCGGTCGAGGCGTTCGCCGAGGTTGGCGATGCCGATCCCGTGGGCATGCCGGGCAATCCGCCGCAACGGCAGCAAGCCGCGATACACCAACAGGCAACCGACCAGCGCCAGCACAATCGCCGCCAGTGAGGCGAGGCCGTACACGCTGAGCCGGTAATTGGCGAGCATCGCCGTACGTTCGCTCATCACCTTGGCGATGAGCACCTGCAGATTGCCCTGGTCGCCGGAGTCGATACTGGCCGCCACTGCCGAGAACGGCACGCCGTTGATGCTCGGCAGATGCTGCACGTCGTTGAGCGCCATGACATGGTCGATCGGTACGGCGGGCACGCTTGGCAGTGCCAGGTCGCCGGGGTTGACCACGAACAGGGGCGGTTGCCCCGGCGCACCGATGGTCAGCAGCGCTTCGCGGTTGCCCAGCATGTTCTGGAACAGCGCCGGTTTGGTCTTGATCAGCTCGAGCGTGTTGCTGTCGTTGAGGATGGTGCGCAACTGATCGATGCGGCTGACCAACTGGATGTCGTCGCGGCGAGTCAGTTGCTCTTCGAGCTGGTTGTACAGCGCCGCGCCGAGGCCCGCCAGCGCGGCGAAGGCGAGCACCGCGAAGACCAGTGCCAGGCGTAACGTCAGCGAATACGTGCCGGCGATTTTCATGGCTGGGTATCGAAGCGGTAGCCGATGCCGCGCACGCTGTGGATCAGCTTGAGCGGGAACGGATCGTCGATCTTCGCCCGCAGGCGGCGCACGGCGACATCGACCACATTGGTGTCGCTGTCGAAATTCATGTCCCACACCCGCGAGGCAATCAGCGAACGCGACAGCACTTGCCCGGTGTGGGTGGCGAACAGTTGCAGCAAGGCGAATTCCTTGTTGGTCAGGGTGATCCGGTTGCCGGCGCGGCTGACTCGGCGTTTGAGTACGTCGATCTGCAGATCGGCCACCTGCAAATGCTCTTCTTCATGGATCGGCCCGCGTCGGGTCAGGGTACGCAGGCGCGCCACCAGTTCGGCGAAGGAAAACGGCTTGATCAGGTAATCGTCAGCGCCCAGTTCCAGGCCTTTGACCCGGTCGGCGATGTCGTCGCGGGCGGTCAGGAACAGCACCGGCGTGTCGGCTTCCTTGCGCAGCCGGCGCAGGACTTCCCAGCCATCCATTTTCGGCATCATCACGTCCAGCACGATCACGTCGAAGTCGAACTCCAGCGCCAGGTGCAGACCGTCGGCGCCGTCCCGGGCCAGGCTCACGCTGTAGCCCAGTTCCTGCAAGCCGTTGAGCAAGTAATTGCCGGCCTTGGGTTCGTCTTCGACAACAAGGATATTCATGGGCACTGTGCCTCAATGGTCGTTGGTGCAGCCGCTGCCCTGCACTTGATAGTCCAGCACATGTTCACGGCCCTGGTGGTCGAGGTATTTGAGTTGCGCGGGGATCACGCCGCAAGCCTGGGAAATATCGGTGCTGGAGATGACTTTGTCGACATCCAGGTGCACGAAGAATCCGGTTTTGTCATGAATGACGGCGGCGTCCGGTGCAGGCGCGGCGAACACGGAACCGGTGGCGAGGAGGGCAGTGAAGGCGAGGATCAGGGTTTTCATGATGGGTCACTCGAGTCGTTGAAGTTGATCGGCGTTCTGGCCGGGACAACTTCAAGCTACCGGGCGATCCGCTCGGCAAACCGACAACTCGATGACAAATCTGTAATAAAACGAACCTGTGGGAGCCAGCGCACTCCCACAGAGTATTCAGCTGGCGTGGGTGCTGAGAATGCTCGCGATCTGTTGCGGCTGGCAGTTGAGATACGGCGAGGATTTCAGCCACTGCTGATCCGGGTACCAGGAGAACATGAATTGGCCATTCTTCAGACTGTCGATCACCCGTTTGGCGACTTGCGGTCGTACGGCCGGGCAACCCTGGCTGCGGCCCAGACGACCGGTGCGTTTGCTCCAGAACGGGTTCACATAGTCGGCGGCGTGGATCACGATGGCGCGGTCGCGGGCCATGTCGTTGACGCCCGGCTCCAGACCGTCCATGCGCAGCGAGTAACCGTGAGTGCCCTGGTAACTTTCCTGGGTACGGAACAGGCCGAGGCTGGACTGAAAGCTGCCTTCACGGTTGGAGAACCGGGTGGCAAAGTTTTCCCCGGAATTCGAGCCGTGGGCGACCAGATCACGCAGCACCAGTTTTTTCCGGGTCAGGTCGAAGATCCACAACCGACGCTCGGTGGACGGCTGCGAATAGTCGATGATCGCCAGGTGACGGGACTGCTTCGCGCCGTTGTTGATCGCACATTGCATGGCGTTCAAGGCACCTTTGAGCGCCTGGGGATTGAGTTCCGGAGCGGCGTGCGCGAGGCTGGTGTACAGAACCGGCGAAGAGGTGCCGGCGGCAAAGGCTGGACTGGTCAGCACGCCAATGGCGGTGGCAGTCAGCAGAAGTCGGCGCAAAAACGTCAACATTTAACGTGAGTCTCCACTTGCTACTTGTTTGGCACTTAGGCTCCTGACGTCCAGTCGTTCCCGGCAAGCCCGCGAATCGGGCCTGACTGTTCACCGCACCTGAGGTAAGGTTGACCGTCAATCAGGACGGCCATGGATTGGAGTAAAGCAGTTGTTCAAAAAGTACGCATGCTACTTGAGCATTTGTTTGCTCGCTGCGCCGTTTGTCGCTTGTGCCGAAGAGCCGTTGCCGGGGCTCCCGACGCTACCGCCCGTACCGAGGCAAATGCCTGTCGAGCCGCAGAGCCCGTTGCAGGCTGCGCTGATCAGCCTGCCGCAGGCGTGCCCGACGATCGGCACCAGCCTCAATGGTCCGGCGCTGGATCAATTGCGCGCGTTCTACCAGCAGCGGGACTGGCTGCCGGTGTGGGCCGATGGCGGGCAATTGCCGGCCTTGCATGCGCAATTGCAGCTGTTGGCCGACGATGGCCTGAACCCGAAACGCTATCCGGTGGCGCTCACCGCCCCGCAGGACGGCGAACTGTGCGCCGACATCCAGATCAGCCGTTACTACCTGCAAGCCCTGCAGGATCTGCATTACGGTCTCCTGTTGCAATCGCACTTCGAACCGCTGTGGCATTCCGACGAAACGCCACGCGACCGTCAGGCCGAATTGCTTGCCATCGCCGTTCCGGGCGTGCGCAACGTTGCGGCCGCCTTCGATCTGGCACGCCCGCAACTGGCGCAGTACCAGAACCTGCGTCATCTCTACGCCGCTCAGCGCCTGAAAGCCTTGCCCCAATGGACATCGGTGGGCAACGGCCCGTTGTTGCGTCCGGACATGGAAGACAAACGCGTACCGGAACTGGCGCGGCGGCTCTACAGCGAAGGCTACCTGAGCAGCCTGGTCGGCACGCCGGACAACGCTTATCACGGCGTATTGGTCGAGGCGGTGAAGAGCTTTCAGGCCAACCATTCGTTGCAGGCCGACGGGGTGGTCGGGCCGGGAACGATTGCCGAGCTCAACATCAGTCCGCTGACCCGTCGCGAACAGTTGCGGGTCAACCTTGAACGTTTCCGCTGGATGGCCCAGGACATGGAGCCGGACGGTTTGCTGGTCAATGTCGCCGCTGCCGAACTGACGCTTTATCAGGGTGGCCTGCCGGTGTGGCACACCCGCACCCAGGTCGGGCGCGCCGAACGCCAGACCCCGCTGCTCAAATCCCGGGTCACGCGCCTGACCCTGAACCCGACCTGGACCGTGCCGCCGACCATCTGGAAGGAAGACAAACTGCCGGAAATCCGCAAGGACCAGACCTTCCTCAGCCGCCAGAATCTGCAAGTGCTCGACGCCAATGGCCAGCCGCTGGCCGCCGCCGACATCGACTGGGACAACCCCGGCAACATCCTCCTGCGTCAGGACGCCGGGCCGCGCAACCCGCTGGGGCAAATGGTCATTCGTTTCCCCAACCCGTTTTCGGTGTACCTGCACGACACGCCGAGCAAGGCGCTGTTCGACAAGGGACCACGGGCGTTCAGTTCCGGCTGCGTGCGGGTCGAGCATCCGATGAAGCTGCGCGACTTCCTGCTCAGCCCGGCGGAGAAGGCGCGCACCGATACCTTGCTCGCTACCGGAACCACCCATGAATTCCGCCTGAGCAATCCGGTGCCGATCCTCATGACTTACTGGACGGCCCAGGCCGACGACCATGGTCGCGTGCTCTACGCACCGGACATCTACAGCCGGGACAGCGCGCTGCTGGCCGGGCTGGACCGGGCGCATTGATCCTCAGCGGCTGGCGCGTTTCCAGAACAAGCGCGCCAGCCAGGCATCCACGCTCAACTTGCCGGCCCCGGCAAACACCAGCGGCACCAATGCGGCGAGGTAGATCGCCGGCAGCTTGAAGTTGCCGAAGCCCTTGTTGGTGATCGCGTACCCCTGAGCCAGTTCACTCAACGATGACCAGTCCGCCGGCCAGTGCACGGCTGCGGTGGCGACGACGGTCACGACCATCAGCGAAATCGCCGAAATCCGCGTGCCGAATCCGATCAGGATCGCCAAGGCGCAGATCAGCTCGGCCCACATCGACAGCTCCCAGTTCAGCGTCGCCGGCAAGTGATCGAAGGGAAACGGGAAACGCTCCTGAATGTCTTCGAACCAGTTCTGGCCGTTGAATTTCTCCAGCCCCGATTCGAAGAATTCCCAGGCGATGAACAGGCGCAAGGTCAGCGGTGCGAGCCACTGGCCGGCGCGGTCGAGGTTCAAATGCAGGCCTTTGACGGCCGACGAGAGAGCTGTGGTCATGGCAAGGCTCCATTCATTCAAAGGGAAACGGGGCACCGACGTACCCCGTGCAAAGGGTTATTCGCCGGCGCCGCACTTGCCTTCGCCGCATTTGCCTTCCGAGGTTTTTTCCGCCGAGTCGGCCTTGGCCTGGGTCTGGCTGTAGCCGTGATCCAGTTGCTTGACGCTGAACGCTTCGGAAGCCGAAGCGGCGTTGGACAGGGCCAGGCCACCGGCAAGCAGCAGGCCCAGCGTGAGGGAAGTTTTCGAAAGCTTGGTCATGGTGAATCTCCGATGCGAGGTGTGAGTTCAAAGGCTTGATCGGTGTTGCCGATCGACAGGTTCATTTGAACGCCGGGCTGTATCGCTGATGTGTCGCGAAGGGCCGGATTTGTGCGCGGGATGTGTCGGGCATCGAGCCGTACACACTGCGATACACAGACTGCTCAAAAATTGTGGGAGCGAGCTTGCTCGCGATGGCGGTGGCTCAGGCGCCGAGGATGCTGGCTGTACTGGCCTCATCGCGAGCAAGCTCGCCCACAATGGATCTCCAATTATTCCGAATGTGTGATTTGCCTCAGCCCCGCAGCGTCTAGCCACGGTGTCCCCGCAATCCCATGGGGCGAGACTTCGAGACCCGGCATGCAAGCGCTGTTGAACGAGATCCTTGACGCTGTCCGGCCCCTGATCGGGCAGGGCAAGGTGGCTGACTACATTCCCGCCCTCGGCACCGTGCCGGCCAATCAACTGGGCATCGCCGTGTATGGCAACGACGGCAAGATGTATTGCGCCGGCGACGCCGAGACGCCGTTCTCGGTGCAGAGTATTTCCAAGGTGTTCAGCCTGGTGCAGGCCATCGAACATTCCGGCGAGGCAATCTGGGAGCGCCTGGGCCACGAGCCGTCCGGCCAGCCGTTCAACTCGCTGGTGCAACTGGAGTTCGAACGCGGCCGTCCGCGTAATCCGTTCATCAATGCCGGGGCACTGGTGATCTGCGACATCAATCAGTCGCGCTTTGCCGCACCGGCCTTGTCGATGCGCGACTTCGTCCGGCGGCTGTCGGGCAACCCGCAGGTGATGGTCGACGGCAAGGTCGCCGACTCCGAGTACCAGCACCGCGCGCGCAACGCGGCGATGGCGTATCTGATGCAATCCTTCGGCAATTTCCACAACGACGTTGAGGCGGTGCTGCGCAGCTATTTCAGCCATTGCGCGCTGCGCATGAGCTGTATCGACCTGGCTCGGGCGTTCTGCTTCCTGGCCAACGACGGCTTCTGCAAACACAGCGGCGAGCAGATTCTGAGCCGGCGCCAGACCCAGCAAGTCAACTCGATCATGGCCACCAGCGGCCTCTACGACGAGGCCGGTAACTTTGCCTATCGCGTTGGTCTGCCGGGCAAGAGCGGCGTCGGTGGCGGCATCGTCGCGGTGGTGCCGGGGCAGTTCACGGTGTGCGTGTGGTCGCCGGAACTGAACACGGCGGGCAACTCGCTGGCGGGGATGGCGGCGCTGGAAATGCTCAGTTCGCGGATTGGCTGGTCGGTGTTCTGAGCCCGTGTTGCTTTGAGGGAGGCCAACCTATACATTTTCCGGCCGCCCTCAATATGGTGAATCTGCTCCATGTCTCTCGCGCTCGAACGTCTCGTCGCTGGCACGCCTATCCCTTTCGCCGGTAACCGCGTCACCGTGGTCAGCCCCGAACTGGCCGAGCGTTTCCGACCCGGCGATCACCTGTTGGTGGAGCAGGTGAGCGGCGAGCTGTTGCTGATTCCGGTGGTGGATCAGCAGGCCGCGTCGGTGGCGATCGAGCGTGCAGCGGCGGCGTTTACTGCGTTGTCCGCGGTGTCGGATGAGGCCATCAGCCGCTTCTTCGATCTGTTCGCCCAACGCCTGGAAAACCCGGACGCCTGGGCACTGATCGAAGCCGCCAACCTCGCCGACATCGAACGGGCCAAGGTTCGCGGCCGTTCCACTACCCGGTTGCTCGCCGACGAGCGTATGCGCCGCGACATGATCGCCGGCCTGCGTGCCTGGCGTGATGCGCCGGCCACCCGCGGCAAAGTCATCAGCAGCGTCGAGCATGACGGCTGGAAGGTCGAGCAGGTCGTGTCGCCGCTGGGTATCGTCGCGTTCGTGTTCGAAGGCCGGCCGAACGTCTTCGCCGACGCCGCTGGCGTACTGCGCACCGGCAACACGGCGGTGCTGCGCATTGGCAGCGATGCATTGGGCACCGCGCAAGCCATCGTTACTCATGCCTTGAATCCGGCGCTGGCCGATGCCGGTCTGCCGGCGGGTGCGGTGTCGCTGGTGAAGAGCGTCAACCACGCCGCCGGTTGGGCGATGTTCGCCGATCGGCGTCTGTCGCTGGCCGTGGCACGTGGTTCGGGCCGCGCGGTCAGTCAGCTGGGCAGCATCGCCCAGCAGGCCGGCACCGCCGTCAGTCTGCACGGCACGGGTGGCGCGTGGCTGATCGCCGATCGCGATGCCGACGCCAGGCGCTTTGCCGCGGTGGTGCGCAACTCGCTGGATCGCAAGGTTTGCAACACGCTGAACGTCTGCCTGATCCAGCGCGAGCGTGCTGCCGAACTGGTGCCGCTGTTCCTCGACGCCTTGCAGCAGGCCGGTGCTGCGCGTGGTCAGGGTTGCAAACTGCACATCGTCGAAGGCAGCGAAAGCTACCTGCCGAGCGACTGGCAGAACGCGACGGTCGAGGTCTATCGCGCCGAGGGTTACCAGACCGAAGCGCTGGCTGAACCGCTGCCGCAAGCGCAATTGGGTCGCGAGTGGGAATGGGAAGAAACCCCGGAAACCAGCCTGATGATCGTCGACGATCTGGATCAGGCCATCGCGCTGTTCAATCGCTACAGCCCGCAATTCACGGTGTCGTTGATCAGCGAAGATGCAGCGGTTCAGGAGCGCTTCTACAGCGCGGTCAACGCGCCGTTCGTGGGTAACGGGATCACCCGATGGGTCGATGGCCAATACGCGCTGAACAAGCCGGAACTTGGCCTTTCGAACTGGGAAAGCGGTCGTCTGTTTGCCCGCAGCGCGATCCTCTCCGGCGACGGTGTGTTCACCGTACGCAGCCGCATGACGCAAATCGATCTGGGCGTAAAACGCTGAACGGAACAACACCGCGCCCGTCGCAATGAGGGGCGCGGCGTTGTGTTTTCAAGCAGCATCGACTGCCTGACCGTAGACCGCGCACGTCGACGGGTGCTCGGCCAGTGAGACGAAGGTGCGGCGGTCTTCGCTCAAGGCATCGATGGAGCCGGTCTCGATGTCGTAGACCCAGCCATGCAGATTCAGCAGGCCTTTCTCCTGGGCCAGGCGCACGCTTGGGTGAGTCTGGATGTTCGCCAGTTGGGCGATCACGTTTTCCCGCACCATTGAACTCAGCTTGGCCGCGTCATTGGCGTGTGGCCTTGATTCGTTGACCACTTTCGCCGACTCGGCGTGTTGTAGCCAGCCGCTGACGGCGGGCAGATGATCCATGCATTTGCACTGGGCGATGGCGGTCATGGCGCCGCAATCGGAATGGCCGCAGATCACGATGTCGGTCACGCCGAGCACAGCCACCGCGTATTCCACTGTCGCCGAAACCCCGCCCGGATGCGGGCTGTAGGAGGGCACGATATTGCCGGCGTTGCGGATCACGAACAGCTCGCCGGGTTCTTGCTGGGTCAGCAGTTCCGGGACGACGCGGCTGTCGGAGCAAGTGATGAAAAGCGTGCCCGGGGTTTGGGTAGTCGCCAGGTGTTTGAACAGTTCGGTGCGTTGTGGAAACGCTTCGTTCTGGAACTTCAGGAAGCCTTCGATCAGGTTTTTCATGGTGTAGTCCTCTCAGTTCGAACAGCCGGTGCCGAATTCGCTGTATTGAAGAATGTGTTTTGCGCCGTGGCTGTCGAGGTACGTCATCTCGACCGGCACCACGCCGCAGATGTCGGCGACCGGGGTGATGCTCACGACTTCAGCGATGTCCAGAGACATGCCGTAGCGGTAGGCGACGGCCTCTTCATCAGCCTGAGCCTGGGCGGCAAGGCCGGCGAGCAGGGCCAGGGTCAACAGAATTTTTTGCATGGGGCAGCCTCCAGACAGATGTGGTGACGACTTGGCAATTCAGGTTTTGGATGGGCCCGCACGCGATGGGCGGGCCCGGAGGAATCAGAACGGACGCAGCGGAAGGAACTTGCCGTCGAGGGTGACCACGGCGCGGGAACCGCCTTCAGGGTCTTCGACTTTCTTGATGTCGAGCTTGAAGTTGATCGCGCTGATGATGCCGTCGCCGAACTGCTCGTGAACCAGGGCTTTGAGGGTGGTGCCGTAGATCTGGATCATCTCGTGGAAACGGTAGATGGTCGGGTCGGTCGGCACACCGTCGAGGCTGCCGCGCAGCGGGATGATTTGCAGGGCGGCGACGTCTTCGGCGCTCAGCTCAAGCTTGTCGCCAACCACTTCGGCAGCGTTTTTTGGCAGCGGGTGCTGGCCGAGGAGGGCGGCGGTGACATAGGCCAGGCTCAGGCCGGTGCCGTCGGCCAGATCCTGCCACGAGAGGTTCTTCTGTGCCTTGGCATCCAGGGTGCGGGTGGTCAGGGCGATGCGGCTGTCGTTGTAGGCTTGGGATTGCATGTTGCTTCTCCTTTCGGGGTTGGCTTGCTGTGTGGGCTCATCTTCTGTCGATTGATCCATAGCGTCCAAGACCGATATACAATGCAAAGCATAAGTACTGCCTATAGATGGAGCGTCCCATGCTGTTGCGACATTTGCGATACCTGCTGGCCGTGGCCGATCACGGCGGTTTCACTCGGGCAGCCGAAGCGCTGCACGTGTCGCAGCCCACCCTGTCGCAACAGATCCGCCAACTGGAAGAAAGCGTCGGGGTGGATCTGTTTGATCGCACCTCGCGTTCGGTCAAACCCACTGACGCCGGTCAGGCCTATATCGAATGCGCGCGACGGGTGCTGGTGGAGCTGGAGGCGGGTAAGCGCGCGTTGCATGACGTGAAGGATCTTTCCCGGGGCTCGCTGCGGCTGGCCATGACGCCGACATTCATGGCGTATCTGGTCGGGCCGTTGGTGCGCGACTACGTGGCGCGGTATCCGGGGATTCACCTGGAGATTTTCGAGTTGTCGATGGACGACATCGAGGCCGGGCTGGCGGATGACTCACTGGATATCGCGATTGCTTTCACGCCGGTGCGCAACCCTGACATCGAATGCATCCCGGCGTTTGTCGAGACGTTGGGCGTGATGGTCGGGCGAGAGCATCCGTTGTATGACAGCGCTTCGGTGCTGACGCCGGGTGAGATTGCGCAACTGGATTTCGCTCTGTTGGCACCGGACTTCATCACGCGGTTATCGATTGACGAGTATTTCCGTCAGCACGGCATCACGCCCAAGGTGCAGATCGAGGTGAATTCGGTGAGCACGTTGCTGGAAGTGATCCGGCATGCGCCGATTGCGACCATGTTGCCAGAGGCGATTGCGACCGATGACCGGGCATTGCGCCGGTTGCATGTCCAGAGCGAGGCACCGCAGCGGGGAGCGGCGTTGTTGCGGCGCCAGAACAACTATCACAGTGCGGCATCGGTGGCGTTCATGGAGATGGTGCTGGAACCCCGTTCATGAGCATTGTTTGCGAGCAATAAAAAAGAGCCTGCTCCTATTCGGAAGCAGGCCCTTTTGTTTATTGAAGTTTTAACTTAGCAGAACCGATCAATCACCCGGACTTCGTTCTTGTTCTGCATTGATTCCCACGCCTGTTTCAGCGTCTGCAGAACATTACCGATGAAGTCCTTGTCGGCCGCGGCTTTCTTGCCGACATAGCCATGGCCGCGGCGGTACATCTTCAGGCGGGCCAGCAGGTTCTGGTTGTTCCGGTCGAACTCTTCTTCACCAGCATGGGGCGACAGGCAGTCAATATGGACCTGACCCGACTTGCTGATCCACAGAATATGGCTGTCGTGGCTGTCTTTTTGCGCAGCGAACATACGAGCCAGTTCTTCGATAGTAGGTTGATTGTTCAGATTCATGTTATTGCCCCTTGACCAGTTTGGTGATCTTTCAAAGTTGATTCGCTAATACAGGTAGCCCATCGGTTAGTTGATCCCTGGCACCGAAACCAGGACGTCAGCGGTCGCCCGTGTGAAGTACGGGGTCATGCGTCTGTTGCATGTAGTCGTGTTGAATAACTGCTACGCAATAGCGTCACAACGAGGAGAAGCAGCGAAAACCGGGAGGCTCCTTGACGACGTTTTCAGGGTCGACCACAAGCGTCTTGAGAATTTTCGCCAGCGCTTCTCGTCCTTGTACTGGACGTTCAGGCCAGGTCAGCTTCTTCAATCTGCCTTGTGGGCAGCGTGTATCCGGAAAAAACAGCTCGGCGGTCAGACGAGCTTGCTCAAGCGTGTTGCCAGTGCTCCCGATCGGGGAGACGTCTGCATCATGCAAAAGCCAAACGACGCCGTCAACGGTTTTGTAGTGATTATTTTTGCTCACTACATATTGTCGGACAAAGTCATTCTGGAATGAAAAAAGCGGCGTTCAGGCAGCGGGAGAAAGGCTGCGCAGGTAGTAGAACGTGCAGGGATAGCCGTCCACGGTCTTTGTCTGGCGGGTAAAGTCGCCGCTACTCAGCTCGGGGATGAGCCGGGCCCAGAACCGCTGTGCAGGCCGGTTGGCGTCGACATGGAAAATCTGCCATCGACCGGGCAAGTGGCTCAAGAGGGCAGAGGCGACAAACTGCGCGACGCCTTGGCCACGCCAGCGCCGGCTGACGAAGAAGTAGCCGATGTTGTAGTCGGCGCCTTCGATGAGGATGTGGTCATCCACGGTCACGAACCCCGCCAGTTCGCCGTCCACATGGATCAGGAACGGCCGGGTCGCCGGCTGGCGCCAGTAATCGCCTTTCAACTGGATCGGAAAGAAACCATGGCCGCCGAGCTTCAGCGGCAGCCACTCGCTGAAGTCGTAGGTGTAGAACTGCATCAGGTTTTCGAGGGTGTCCAGTTCGTCGCGCCGGGCGGCGCGCAGTTCGATGACCGACATACCACTGCCTCCTGACCATCACTGCAGAAACAGTAGCGCGCAGCGGGCTATCTGGCTGCCGGTTTCGCCGAGCGTTTGCTGGTTCCGGTGGTTTTGCGTCGGGTGGTCTTGCGTTTGTTTTTCCACGGCGCAGCGGCCTTGCCGGCAGGCGGCGGGCCGCTGATGGTCAGGCTCAGCCCGGCACAACGGGTCACTTGCTTGCTCATCCACGCTGCCTGTTTGGTGACGAATTCTTCCAGACTCATCTCGCCACTCTGCACCATGTCCAGCGCCTGTTCCCAGATCGCGGTGGTGCCGGGATCGGCAATCGCGCGCGGCACCGCGTCGATCAGGCTGAACGCGGCGGGTGTGGCGGACAGCGCTTTGCCGTTTTTCACCAGATAACCGCGATCCAGCAACCCTTGAATGATCGAGGCGCGGGTCGCTTCGGTGCCGATGCCGGTGGTGTCCTTGAGTTTTTGCTTGAGCAGCGGATCTTCCACCAGTTTGGCGACGTTTTTCATCGCCTTGATCAGATCGCCTTCGGTGTAGGGCTTGGGCGGCTGCGTCCACAGGTCCTTGAGCTTGACGTCCGCCACGGCGCACTCGGCACCCTGAGTCAGGGGCGGCAAAGTCTGTGGCGCGGGGGCTTCACGGCCCTTGGCCGGGGCCAGCGCTTCGGGTAAAGCGCGCTTCCAGCCTGGCTCGATGATCTGCTTGCCGACCGCGCGCAAGGCTTCCCCGGCGCATTCGAAATCGGCCTGAGTGCGGTCGTATTCGTGATTGGGCAGGAACTGCGCCAGATACCGCGCGCGAATCAAGGTGTAGACCGCACGGTGCTTGCCGGTCAGGCGCTCGAGATTTTTCGCGGCAGCGGTCGGGATGATGCCGTGGTGGGCGCTGACCTTGGCGTCGTTCCAGGCGCGGGAGCGGCGCTGCGGCTCCAGATGCTCGCGCAAGGCTTCCAGACTCGGATCGGCCTGGCGCAGCGCCGCAAGAATCCCCGGCGCCTCGCCGTGCTGGCTGACGGGCAGGTAACCGCAATCGCTGCGTGGGTAGGTGATGACTTTGTAGGTTTCGTAGAGGGCCTGGGCGATGTCGAGGGTTTCCTGGGCGCCGAGGCCGAGCTTCTTCGAGCAGACCTCCTGCAAGGTACCCAGATCGAAAGGCAGGGGCGCCACTTCGCGCATGCGCTCGGTGCGCAGCTTGACCACCCGGGCGCTGGCAGCGTTGCTGATTGCAGCGGCCGCTTGCTGGGCGAGGGCCTGATTGAGGCAGCGATCCTGATCGTCGCAGGCCTCATTCGGTGCACGCCATTGCGCCATGAACGGTGTGCCGTGGTGCAGCAGTTGCACGTCGATGGCCCAGTACGCGACCGGCACGAAATCGGCGATGCTGCGGTCGCGATCCACCACCAGTCGCAAGGTCGGCGTCTGCACCCGGCCTACCGGCAACACGCCTTGATAGCCGGATTGCCGGCCGAGCAGGGTGAACAGGCGACTCATGTTCATCCCGATCAACCAGTCCGCCCGCGAGCGACCCAGCGCCGAGTGATACAGGCTGAAGGTTTCAGCGCCCGGTTTGAGCGCTGCCAACGCCTTGCGAATCGAGGCTTCGTCCAGCGCCGACAGCCACAAGCGGCGGATCGGCCCGCGATAGCGGCAATGCTCCACCAGTTCCCGGGCGATCATTTCGCCCTCACGGTCGGCGTCGGTGGCGATGACCAGTTCGCTGGCTTCGCCGAGCAGGCGCTTGACCGCCTTGTACTGGCTGGCGGTACGCGGCTTGACGGTCATCTTCCACTTGTCGGGGATGATCGGCAGGTCCGCCAGGACCCAGCGCTTGTATTTGGCGTCGTAGGCGTCCGGTGGCGCGGTCTCCAGCAGGTGGCCGATGCACCAGGTCACCGTGACGTCCGTTCCCAGCCAGCAGCCATCGCCGCGACGCTTTGCGCCGAGCACGGCCGCAATATCCTTGGCCTGGGAAGGTTTTTCACAGAGGTACAGCCGCATAACCACCGTCGTCGCTCATTGCCCGAAGAGGCGCACAGAATGGCCTGACTCGGGCGCCGGGGCAACTTTTATCTGTATGGATATACAGATAAAAGGATTGCCGGTCATGACAGCGCGCGTCGGGGCAATCCGGGACGCTATCGAGAAATTGAATGGCGCTCATGCCCGGCACTGTGTCAGGTTCGAATCGCCTTAAAAGGGCGAGTGACAGGACGATCTCGCCAGAAGATCGCCGCTTTTCTGTCTGACACTGACTCTTCAGAAACAAGGACGTACACCATGTCTCAACCTTACTCCCAGGCCAGCAGCGCCTTCACTGCGGTCGACACTTTCAGCCACCTGTATGACCGGGGCACGGGCACCGTCAACGGCAAACCGTCGTTCACCGCCGACCAGGCCGCCGCCGAGATCCTTCGCAAAGGCATGTCGTGGCAGGACAAGAATGCCGACGGCAAGATTGATTTGACCTACACGTTCCTGACCGACAAACCGTCGAACTACAACCCGAAACTCGGCAACTTCAGCGAGTTCAGCGCTCAGCAGAAAGCCCAGGCCGTGCTGGCGATGCAATCGTGGTCGGACGTGGCCAACGTGACCTTCACCGAAGGCAAGGGCGGCGACGGCCACATGACCTTCGGCAACTACGACGTCAGCACCGGCGGCGCAGCGTTCGCCTACCTGCCGCAGGGTAGCAGCTACGACGGTCAATCGTGGTACCTGATCAACGATCAGTACCAGGTCAACAAGACCCCGGACACCAACAACTACGGGCGTCAGACCTTGACCCACGAAATCGGTCACACCCTTGGCCTGTCGCATCCGGGCGCGTACAACGCCGGCAATGGCAACCCGACCTACGGCGACGCCAAATACGCCGAAGACACCCGTGGCTACAGCCTGATGAGCTACTGGAGCGAAGCCAACACCGACCAGAACTTCAGCAAGGACGGCAGCGGCGCCTACGCCTCGGCACCGCTGATGGACGATATCGTCGCCGTGCAGAAACTCTACGGTGCGAACCTCAAAACCCGTGCCGGTGACACTGTTTACGGCTTCAACTCCAACGCTGATCGCGACTTCTACAGCGCGACTTCCAACGCCTCCAAACTGGTGTTCTCGGTGTGGGACGGCGGCGGTAACGACACCCTGGATTTCTCCGGCTTCAGCCAGCACCAGAAGATCAACCTCAACGAAGGGTCGTTCTCCGACGTTGGCGGCCTGGTGGGCAACGTGTCCATCGCCTATGGCGTGACCGTGGAAAATGCCATTGGCGGTTCCGGTAATGACTTGTTGATCGGCAACAGCGCGGCCAACGAACTGATCGGCGGTGCCGGCAATGACATCATCTACGGTGGTGGCGGCGGTGACACGCTGTGGGGCGGTGAAGGCGTGGACACCTTCGTGTTCGGCGCAGCCAGTGATTCGACCATGACCGCGCCGGACTGGATCATGGATTTCACCAGCGGCCTGGACAAGATCGACCTGTCGGGCATCGCCGGGTTCGCCACCGGCGCAGCCACGCTGAACTTCGTCAGCGGCTTCACCGGGCACGCCGGCGATGCGATCCTCACCTACTTCGGACAGACCAACCAGACCAGCCTGATGATCGACCTCACGGGCCAGGGTTCGGTGGACTTCGCCGTGGGTGTGGTGGGGCAAGCCGTGGCGACCGATATCGTCGCCTGATCTGAAAACGGAAAACCGCAGCCCTCACCGGCTGCGGTTTTTTGTGAGCGAAAAAACCGTTCGGCTGCGAGCCCGACAGGATCGCGCTGCATGGGTTATACCTGAACCGGTCTCTCAGCCGTTGTCAGGAGCACCCGATGAAAACCTCCGGTCCCAGTCCCGTCATCACCATTGCCGAGCAGCCAGGCTGCCTCCTTGTGAAATTCCACGGCATCCAGGTCGCCGCGTCGGCCCGCGCGCTGGTGCTGCTCGAAGCCAATTACCCGCCGGTCTACTACATCCCGCGTGAAGACATCGACGAAAAATACTTCGCCCGCACCGACCACACCACCTACTGCCCGTACAAGGGCGATGCCAACTATTTCAGTCTGCAAGTGCCCGGACACGAAGGGGCGAACGCGGTGTGGACTTACGAACATCCGAAGATTTCGGTCAGCCAGATTAAGGACTACGTGGCGTTTTATCCCGATCAGGTGAAGTTTGAATTGCTGGAGGCGGAGGTCTGAAAATCCGCAGGGTGGCGAGGGCATTGCGCCCCCGCCACCCATCTATCAATCAGTTCTTGTCCAGATCGATATTCTTCGTCTCACGCAGACAAATCATCCCCACCACCAGGCTCACCCCGGTAATCAGCACCGGGTACCACAGGCCGTAGAAGATATCCCCGGTGTACACCACCAGCGCGAACGACACGGTCGGCAGGAATCCGCCGAACCAGCCGTTGCCGATGTGATACGGCAGGGACATCGAGGTGTAGCGGATGCGGGTCGGGAACAGTTCGACCATCAGCGCCGCGAGCGGGCCGTAGCACATGGCGGAGATAATGATCAGGCCGACGATCAGGGCCACGATCATCGGTTTGTTGATCTGTTGCATGTCAGCCTGTTGCGGGTAGCCGGCGAGGGTGATGGCGCCGCGCAGTGCCGCCTCGTCAAAACCGTCAAGTTTCACATCGCCGACGCTCACTTGCACCGTGCTGCCCGCCGGGGCGGCGACGCTGGAGTAGGGCAGGCCCTGCTTGACCAGGAAGGTCTTGACCTTGTCGCACGGGCTGTCGAATTTTGCCTTGCCCACCGGATCGAACTGGAAGGTGCAGGTGGCCGGGTCGGCCACTACGGTGATCGGCGCCTGTTGGCTGGCGCGGTCGATGGCCGGATTGGCGTAGTGAGCCAGGGATTTGAAGATCGGGAAGTACAGCGCCGTGGCCAGCAGCAGGCCGAGCATCAGCACCGGTTTGCGCCCGACCTTGTCCGACAGCCAGCCGAAAATGATGAAGAACGGCGCGCCGATCACCACGCTGATGATCAGCAGGCTGTTGGCCACCGCCGGGTCCATTTTCAGGAACTGGGTGAGGAAGAACAGCACGTAGAACTGCGCGGCATAGAAGGTCACTGCTTGCCCCGCGTTGATGCTGAACAGGGCGATCAGCACCACCTTGAGGTTTTCCCATTTGCCGAAGGATTCGCGGATCGGCGCCTTGCTGGCCTTGCCTTGCTCTTTCATCTTCAGATAGGCCGGCGACTCGTGCAGGCTCAGGCGAATCCAGGTGGAAATGCCCAGCAGCACGATCGACAGCAGGAACGGGATACGCCAGCCCCAGACTTCGAACTGATCGCCAGTGAAGTAGCGGCAACCGAGCACCACCAGCAGCGACAGCAGCAAGCCGAGAGTTGCGGTGGACTGAATCCAGCTGGTGTGGAAACCGCGCTTGCCGATCGGCGCGTGCTCTGCCACGTAAGTCGCAGCGCCGCCGTATTCGCCGCCGAGGGCCAGGCCCTGCAGCATGCGCAGCACCACCAGAATGATCGGCGCGGCGATGCCGATGCTGGCGTAAGTCGGTAGCAGGCCCACCGCGAACGTCGCCACACCCATCAGAATGATCGTCGCGAGGAAGGTGTATTTGCGCCCGATCATGTCCCCCAACCGACCGAACACCAGCGCCCCGAACGGCCGCACGATGAAGCCTGCGGCGAACGCCATCAGCGCGAAGATGAACGCGGTGGTGTCGTTGACCCCGGCGAAGAACTGCTTGCTGATGACCGCCGCCAGAGCGCCGTAGAGAAAGAAGTCATACCACTCGAACACCGTCCCCAGGGACGAGGCGAAGATGACCTTTCGGGTATCGGGGCTGGCGTCCGTGCTGCGCACGGCGTCCAGAGGCTGAACGTGTTCTGACATATCGGTATCCCTCACAGTGATTGTTTTTGTTGTTTCCACTGGTGTTGCGTGTCCGGGTGATGCGCGATGTCCGTGAATCTGATGCGGGTCATTTGTGGAAGGAAGCTTGCTCCCGAGGGCGGTGTGCCATTCAACTCACTGCTGAATGATCCACCGCTTTCGCGGGCAAGTCGAATCGTCGCATCGCCGCTCCCACAGGTGTTGCTTGTGAAGCGTTGAGAATCAGCTGTGCCGCTTTTTCAGCAATCATCAGCGTAGGCGAACAGGTGTTGCCTGAGGTAATGCGCGGCATGATCGACGCATCGGCAATTCGCAGCCCTGGAACGCCATGCACGAGCAACTGCGCATCGACCACCGCGTCCGCGTCGTTGCCCATGCGGCAAGTGCCGACCGGATGGAAAATCGTCGTGCCGATCTTCGCAGCGGCTTCGTGCAGTTGCTCTTCGCTTTGCAGGCTGGCACCGGGCAGGTATTCCACCGGGTTGAAGGCTTGCAGCGCCGGGGCGCTGACGATGCGCCGGGTCAGGCGAATCGCGTCGGCGGCCACGCGCAGGTCTTCGGGATGGCTGAGGTAATTGGGCTGGATCAGCGGCGCGGTTTGCGGATCGGCGGAGCGGATCTCGACCCGGCCCCGGCTCTGCGGGCGCAAATCACACACGGACGCGGTGAACGCGGGAAAGCTGTGCAGCGGCTCGCCAAAACGCTCCAGCGACAGCGGCTGCACATGGTATTCGAGGTTGGCCGAGGTCTGTTCCGGACCGGATCGGGCAAACGCGCCCAGTTGACTCGGCGCCATCGACAACGGCCCGCTGCGGTCATACAGATAGCGCAGGCCCATGCCCATCTTGCCCCACACGCTGCCAGCTATCTGGTTGAGGGTGCGAGCGTTTTCCAGTTTGTAGATCAGCCGCAGTTGCAGGTGATCCTGCAGATTGCCGCCGACGCCCGGCAGTTCATGTGCGACGCCGATGCCGAGCTTTTCCAGCAGTGGACGGGGCCCGATCCCGGAGCGTTGCAGAATGCTCGGCGAGCCCACGGAACCGGCGCACAACACAATCTCCTTGCGCGCCTTGAAGCTCTTTTGTTGACCCTGCCAGTGAGCACTGACTTTCGAGGCGCGGCCGTCTTCGAACAGAACGCGATCCACTTCGACTTCGGTCAGCACCGTGAGATTGGCTCGATCGCGAATCGGCTTCAGAAACGCCTTCGCCGCATTCCAGCGCACCCCGGCCTTCTGGTTGACCTGAAAGTAGCCGCAACCCTCGTTGTCGCCCTGGTTGAAGTCATCGATGCTGGCGATGCCGCTTTGCTCGGCAGCGCTGCGAAAGGCGTCGAGAATCGGCCACGACAGGCGCTGGCGTTCGACTCGCCATTCACCCTGGGCACCATGAAAGTCCGCCGCGCCGGCGAAGTGGTTTTCGCTCTGCTTGAACAGCGGCAGCACGTCATTCCAGGCCCAGCCCGGATTGCCCTCGGCAGCCCACCCGTCGTAGTCGTTGGCCTGGCCACGCATGTAGATCATGCCGTTGATCGACGAACATCCGCCCAGCACCTTGCCGCGCGGATAACTCAGCGCACGGCCGTTGAGGCCCGGTTGTTCTTCGGTCTTGAAGCACCAGTCGGTGCGCGGGTTGCCGATGCAGAACAGGTAACCCACGGGGATGTGAATCCACGGATAGTTGTCGCGCCCGCCAGCCTCCAGCAACAGCACGCGCTGCTGCGGATCCGCCGACAGACGATTGGCCAGCAAACACCCGGCCGGCCCGGCGCCGACCACGATGTAATCGAATTCATCGAGGGAAGTCTGCATTCCCTGACCTCGCTTTTTGTTTTTGTTGTCGGTCATCCTAGTTGTTAGCTTTCGTCAAAAGAATGTTAGTTTTTGCGCAGCCGCTGTGCGTTTTCAAACAGCGCTCCCTGACGATAGCCGACAAGGACAAGCCATGTTCGACTGGAACGACCTGCGGTTCTTTCTCGAGTTGCAGCGCAGCGGCCGTTTGCTGACTGCCGCCCGCCGCCTGAACACCACGCACGCCACCGTCGCCCGGCATATCGAGGCCATCGAAAAAAGCCTCGGCACCGCGCTGTTCGTCCAGCATGCCCAAGGCTACGAAATGACCCCGGCGGGGGAGGCGCTGCTCAAACATGCCGAAGCCATGGAAAACGTCGCGCTGCTGGCCCAGGAGGAGATCACCCAGTCCACGGCGCCGCTGGGCAAGATCCGCGTCGGTGTAACCGAAGGCTTGGGCATTGTGTTTCTGGCCAGTCGCATGATCGGGTTGTTTGATCGCTATCCGGGGCTGGAAGTGGAACTGGTGGCGGTGCCGCGCTTCGTCAGCATCCTCAACCGCGAGGCGGAAATCAGCATTCACCTGGAACGGCCGGCGGCAGACATGCTGGTCACCCGCAAACTCACCGATTACCGACTCGCGCTCTATGCCAGCCGCGCCTATCTCGACAACGCGCCGCCGCTGCGCAGTCGAGAGGATCTTGGACGGCACGCGTGGATCGGCTATGTCGATGATCTGCTGTTCAGTCAGGAGCTGATGTTCCTCAACAGTTTCTGCCGCAATCCACGGGTGGTGTTTCACAGCACCAGCGTGATTGCCCAGCAGCAGGCGGCACGCTCGGGATTGGGAATCGCGGTGCTTCCTTGCTACATGGCCGCGTCGGATCCGGATCTGGTGGCGCTGTTGCCGGATGAGAGCATCGAGCGCAGTTACTGGATCAGTACCCGGCGCGAGTTGCACAAGTCAGTGCGGTTGCGGGTGGTTTGGGATTATGTGGTGGAGTTGTGCGAAGGCGAGCGCGAGTTGTTGATGGGGCAGTAACGACCGCTGTTTCATGCAACTAAAACGCTTGGCAAAAGGTCATTCGGTTTGCGGAGGTTGAGTCATTTCGCAGAACCTCGACAACGAAGACGTCACCCGTGGCCACTCATCTCGATCGCCGTAATAACCTGTCCCTCGACAGCCTGAATTTTTTCCTCGCCGATGTGCGTGACGGCCTCGGTCCCTATCTGGCGATTTACCTGCTGGCGGTCCACCACTGGGAGCCGGCAAGCATTGGTCTGGTCATGACCATTGCCGGGATCGCCGCGCTCATCACCCAGACCCCGGCAGGCGCGCTGGTCGACAGCACACGCTTCAAACGGGCGCTGATCGCGATTGCCGCGCTGGTGGTCACCGGTAGCTGTCTGCTGCTGCCGTTCGTGACGTCGTTCAGTCTGGTGGCGCTGACGCAGGCGATCAGCGCCGCTGCCGCTTCGATCTTCGCGCCGGCGATTTGTGCGATCACCCTCGGGATCACGGGGCCTCGAGCGTTTACGCGAAGGACCGGGCGCAACGAAACCTTCAACCATGCCGGCAACGCCTGCGCCGCGTTGTTGGCCGGTTTGTCCGCTTACCTGTTCGGTCCGGTCGCGGTGTTTTATCTGATGGCGGTCATGGCGCTGGCCAGTGTGATTGCCGTTTCGTTCGTTTCGGCAGACGCCATTGATCACGACCTCGCCCGAGGTCTTTCGCCAAGCGAAACGGGGCAGGGCAAGCAGCCTTCGGGTTTTTCCGTACTGCTCACCAACCGACCGTTGTTGATGTTCGCGATTTGCTGTGCGCTGTTTCATCTGGCGAACGCGGCGATGCTGCCGCTGGTGAGTCAGAAACTGGCACAGGCCAACCTGCAACTGGCCACGCCGCTCACGTCCGCCTGCATCGTCGCGGCGCAACTGGTGATGGTACCGATCGCGCTGCTGGTGGGGGCGAAAGCCGATTTGTGGGGACGCAAGCCGTTGCTGCTGGCGGGCTTCCTTATCCTGCCGTTGCGTGGCGTGTTGTACGTGCTGTCGAACGATCCGTGGTGGCTGGTTTCGGTGCAGTTGCTCGATGGCATTGGCGCCGGGATTTTCGGGGCGCTGTTTCCGGTGGTGGTGAAAGACCTGACGCTGGGCACCGGGCATTTCAATGTCAGCTTGGGGGCGATTTCGACGGTGTTTGGTCTGGGCGCGGCGTTGAGTAACAGCCTGGCGGGGATTGTGGTTCAGGAGGCGGGATACAGCGCTGCGTTCCTGACATTGGCGGGGGTCGCGATGGTGGCGCTGGGGCTGCTTTGGGTGGCGGTGCCGGAAACGGTGTCGCGCTCCAATGCCGACTCAATGGCACTGCAAAGCAAGGCGCCGCCGATGACAGCGCCATGATTCAACGGCCGCGAGGCCTGATCAACCGGCGGGAATCGACAACGTCGCCCGCAGGCCGCCCTCGACCCGGTTTTCCAGTGTGATCCGCCCACCCAGACGGGTCGCGATGGTATGGACGATGGTCAGTCCCAGCCCCGCACCCTGGGGGTTGCCCCGACTGTAGAATCGTTCGAACAGTCGCGACCGGTCCGCTTCATCGATTCCAGGCCCCTGATCTTCAACGCTCAAATGGTAGAAGCCGTCCGCGGGGGTCAATTGCACGCTGATCACGCCTTGCTCCGGCGAAAAGTTGGCGGCGTTGGTGATGAGGTTGTTCAGGGCAATGTCGATGGTGGCGGCATCGGCATGTGCGGGAAAAGGTTGGTCGCTGACATCAAAAGCCAGTTCCAGATGCTTGCTCAGCAGCCAAGGCGTGAGCTGCACCAGACTGTTGCGCACGGTATCGCCAAGGTCGATGCGTTGTTTGACAGGGGCGCCGGCCTTGGGCTCGAGACGGGCCATGGTCAGCAACTGATTGACCAGTCGGCTGGTGCGATCGACCCCGGCGATCAGAAATTCGAGTGATTCGCGGCGTTCCTGCTCGGTACCGGCCTCCAGCAGGTTCTGCGCATGCACCCGCAGCACCGCCAGCGGCGTGCGCATTTCGTGGGCGGCGTCGGCGATGAACCGGCGTTCACGCCCCAGTACTTCCTGAATCTGCGCGAGCATGCGGTTGAGCGCGGCCTGCATCGGTTCCAGCTCGCTCGGCAGGGGTGTCAATTGCAGGGGGTCGAGGGAGCCGCTGTGCCGGGCGCGCAGGGTCGCCGCCATGTTCGCCAATGGCTTGAGACCCCAGCCGATGGCCAGCCAGATCATCGCCGCGAGGATCAGGCTGCCGATCACGTTCGGCCACAGGGTATGACGAACGATCCGGTCAACCAGATCGGCCCGCACGTCACCGCGCTCACCTACCCAGATGCGCAAACCGTTCTGATTGTCTTGCAGAACAAACGCCCGCCAGTGGCGCTTGTTCAAATCCACCACATCGCTGAAGCCAGGCTGCATCGGCGGCGTGCTGAACGAGGGCGCGCTGGCGGTATGCACCAGGACCTCACCCCTGGCATTCCAGACCTGAAAGGCGAGTTTTCTTTCGTAGGGATGGCCGTCACCCTTGGGCACTGCTTCGGCCAATGCCGAGTTGAACGCCCGATAAAGATCCGCGTGTTCCTGCCCCGGCAACGGCATGCGCATCACGCCTTGGAGCAGGCGTGCGTTCTGCGCCAGTTGAGCGTCGTAGACCTCGGCGATCTCGTGGTTGCTGTCGTGCAGGTTGAACAGGCTGAGGACGGTCAGACCGGCGAGCATCAGGCCGATGATCAGGGTCAGGGTGCGGCGCCGGATCGAGGTCATCGACGCTCCTCTACCAGATAACCCACACCGCGGATGGTGCGAATCAGGTCGGTGGAGAATTTCTTGCGCAGGTGATGAATGTGCACTTCAAGGGTGTTGCTTTCGGCTTCTTCGTTCCAGCCGTAGAGCAGTTGTGTCAGGTGATCGCGGGTCATGACCCGGCCCGGCGGCGACAGCAGTTCGTGCAGCAGTTGATACTCCTTGGGCGTGAGCACCACCGGCTGGCCCAGATAACTGACTTGCTGGGTGCCGGGGTTGAGGCTGATGCCGGCGTGTTCGATCAGCATCTGCGCGCGTCCGGCGCTGCGTCGCAGCAGCGCGCGCAGACGGGCCTTGAGTTCGGCCAGGTCGAAGGGTTTGATCAGGTAATCGTCGGCGCCGGCGTCCAGCCCCGCGATGCGGTCTTCGGTGGCATCGCGGGCGGTGAGGATCAACACCGGCAGGTTCGAACCGCTGGCGCGCAGACGACGCAGGACTTCGAGCCCGTCCATGCGCGGCAGGCCGAGATCGAGCACCGCCAGATCAAAGGTTTCACTGAGCAGGGCGTGCAGGGCGCTGCTGCCGTCCTTGAGCCAGTCGACGGTGTAGCCCTCGCGCCCCAGCGCCTGATGAATGCCCTCGCCGAGAGCCACGTCATCCTCGATCAGTAATAAACGCACACGGACTCCTGTCAGTCGAGTTTCTTGTTTATGTCCACCAGCAACGCGGCGATCTCTTTGCGGCGCCCGGCGTCTGCACTTTCCCGGCCCGGGCGCGGAGCGGCCTGCTGGGCCTTGAGCAGTGCTGCCTTGGCTTCAGCGTAGCGTTTTTGACGGTAAAGGTGATCGCCCCAGAAGTACAGACTGTCGATCCCCTCGGGGTTGAGTTGCAGGGCCTGTTTGAGCAGCTGTTCGGCCTTGTCGCTGTCGCCGAAGCCGATTGGCCAGCCCGGCACCCGGTCGTACAGCGCGGCGAGGCTGGTGTAGGCCGAACCTTGCAGCGCTTTGGGGTCGAGGGTCAGGGATTTTTCCAGATCAGCCTTGGCGTCCTTCGCTTTACCCAAAGCCCCCAGTCCGCCCTCGGCACCGGCCCAACTGCTGGTGACGATGCCTTTCCAGATCCAGGCCTCGGCGACGGCCGGACGTTCGGTGGCGAAATGCGTTGCCTGGACGGCCAATTGTTCAAACGCGGCGGCCCGTTGTTTTTCCGGTGTTTCGTATTGGATGTGCGCCCAGCTCTGCTGGATGCCGTTGAGGCGTTGCTGATCGGCGGCGTCCAGTGCCCAGACACTTTGACTGAGGGCGCCCAACAACACACAGGCGAGAAGTTTTTTCATGGTTTTGGCGTCTCGTTCTCGGGTTTTTCACTCAGGCGACGGATCAACGGCAATTGCTTGCGCAAGCCGCGATCCACCAGATTGGGCAGCAGGCTGTTGAGGCGTACGAAAAAGCGCTCGGGCCAGCCCAGATAGAGGTCACGGCGATCACCGGCGATCGCATGGATCACGGCATTCGCGACGGCTTGCGGGTCGTCGACGCTGGATTTCAGTGCGTCATTCAAGGCTTGGGCGGCGGGGCTGTTCATGGCGGTGCGCGTGGCGCGGGGCGCCACGTACAACACACCGACCCGGGTATCCGCCAACTCCCGGCGCAAGGCTTCGGAAAATCCGCGCAAGGCAAACTTGGACGCGCAATAGCTGGCGTAACCCGGATAACCGATCGAACCGTAGGTCGAGCCGACGTTGACCACCATGGCACTGTCGGCCTGTTTGAGCAGCGGCAGCAGCAGTTTGGTCAGGCAGATCGGCGCACTGATGTTCACCGCCAGCATGGCGTTGATGTCGCTGTCGTCGAGCTGTTCCAGCATGGCGAAGTGGTTGATCCCGGCCGCGTTGATCAGCAGGTTGATGCCGCCGATGTCCTCGGCGGCGGCCAGCACGTTGCGGCGGTCGCTGAGGACCGTCAGGTCGGCGGCAACCCAGCACAGGTTTTGCGGGTAGCGTTCGAGCAACGGGCGCAATGATTCCTGGTGACGCGCCACGGCCAGAACCTTGGCCCCGGCGCTGCACAGGGCTTGGGTGATGGCCAGCCCGATGCCGCCACTGGCACCGGTGAGCACCACGCGGGCTTCATGCAGCTGCATGTTGAGCCTCCGCGTCGCGGGGCAGGCCACGGAACATGTCGGTGTAGAGCCGATAGACGACTTTCGAGGCATGGATCACCGCCGCCTGGTCGGCCGGGTCTTGCAGCTGATTCATCAGGTGCCGATAGGTTTGCATGTGCTCGATGTCGAGCGAGCCATGGGAGCTGAGGTAACTGAACGCTGTTTCCGGCAGCGCCAGACGCTCGCGGATGCTGCCCGCCGCATGGGTGGCCAGGGCGATGCTGGTGCCCTCAAGCACATTGACCATGCCGAACAGACCCACCGGGTTGCCTCGGGCGATCAGGTCGTAGAGAAAACTGACCATCAGCTCGATCGGCAGCGACGGCTGGCCGTCACGCACCGCGTTCCGGTCACCGCCACAGGCCTCGATGTCGTTGAGCACCCATTGCTCATGGCCGTATTCATCCTCGATGTATTCGCAAACGGCTTTGCGCAACCATTCCAGATGCGTCGGCAGGCGCGCGCCGCAGGCCATCATCAACGGTACGGTGTGACGAACGTGGTAGTAGGCCTGGGCGAGAAACGCGCGATAGCTTTCAAGGCTGACCTTGCCTTGCAGCGCATCAAGGATGATCGGCAGGTTGAACAGCTCGTGGCGTTCCTGCTGTGTGGCTTCTTGCAGGGTGTCGAAAAAACTCATGGTGCGTTTTCCTCGCAAAGGACGGATTCGGTGAGCACGGTGCGGTATTGCGCGACGATGGCATCGCGGCGCGGACGACCGTTGGCGGTGAGCAGGCCGTTGGCGGCGGTAAAAGGTTGTTGCAGACGTGTCCAGTGATGCACCTGGGCGTAATCAGGCAAGGCCTCGTTGGCAGCGGCGACGGCAGCCGCCAACTGTGCATCGGTGCAGTCCGGACGGTGCGGCCAGAGCAGGGCATGGTTGTGTGGCATGGCCTCGCCATACACAAAGGCCTGGGCAATGTGCTGGCGCTGGGTCAGTTCGGACTCGACCCATTCCGGGTTGACGTTGCGTCCGAAGCTGGTGACGAACTGATGCTTCTTGCGGCCCTTGAGGTAGAGGAAACCTTCCGGGTCGAACTCGCCCAGATCGCCGCTGGGCCACCACTCATCACTGAACGCCGGTTCGCCAAGGTAGCCGAGCAGGGTCGAGCCTTTGATCAACACCTCTCCGTCCTCGGCCAGGCGCACGTCGACGTGGGGCAGAGGCTGCCCGACACTGCCCGGACGCCGCGCACCGGGCCGGTTGAGACAGACCACCGAAGCGCACTCGGACAGGCCATAACCTTCGTAGACCGGCAGGCCGACTCGTTGCGCACGGTGGAGCAGGTCTTCGGAAACCCGTGCGCCACCGACGGCGGCAAAACGCAGCGATTGCGGATCGAAGGCTTTCTGTTCGGCGGCGCTGACCAGCAACAACAGCAATTGCGGCACCAGAATCAGGCTCTCGGGTGCCCGGCTGGCCAAACATCCAAGCAAGCGCGGCAGGTCGACGCCGCTGGCGCCCTGGATGCCCAGGGTTTTCTGGCTCGGCACGCTCAGGGCCGCACCGGCGTACAGCGCCGCGTAACAGCCGAGGTTTTCCAGCAGGATCGCCAGTGGCAGCAACGCCACGTGATGTTGGGGAGCTGTCGCTTTGCTTGCCTCTTCCAGTTCCCGAGCGACCCGCAGCAGACTGTCGGCGCTCAGGCAAACGCCTTTCGGTGTGCCGGTGGTGCCGGAGGTGAACGTCAGTTTGGCGGTGCCGGCGGGCAAGCGGTCGGGCCCTTCAAAGGCGCGGCACCAGAATTCACCGCGTTTTTCATAACCGGCGGCGAGTAATTCAGGTTCCAGCTCCGGTTCGGCGATCACCCGCTCGGCCTGGCTTTGTTCCAGGCAATGGGCGCGTTGTGCCGGACTGAAGAACGGCGGCAGGGTCACGCAGGCCAGTCCTTCAAACAACGCCGCCAGATCCCAGAGTATGGCTTCGACGCCGTTGTCCAGTGCCAAGGCAATAACCTTCACGTTTTCATCGCGCAAGCGTTGCTGGCGGTACATCACTTCGGCGTAGAGCGTCGTGTAGCTGATTTTCAGCGTGTCGCCCCACAATGCCAGAGCGTTGTCATTGCGCCCTGCATGGCTGCGCAGGGTTTCCTGGAATCGTTGCCGTTCAAGCGACATGGCAGGCTCCTTCGATAGACGTCGGCAATCCAAGCCGGCTGAACAGGCCGATATTGCGCAGATGGATGAAGCCGGCGCGGATATTGCCGACATGCACCCAGGGTTTGCTTTCGTAGTAACTGCCCCAGTGGTGACGGTCATCGCCCAGGCGTTCCGGGTCGGCGGCGCACAGGGTCACCGGTTTCAGCCCCAGGCGATGGAAGCTGTTGACCAGTCCGATATTGCCGGTGAAGGTCACCCATTCCAGGCCGCCCATGGCCAGCACGTAAGTGATGGCAATGATGCTCAGGCGTGCGCTGCCAGTGTCGCTGGCGGCAAGGTTGCCGACTTCGACAATCCCGCTGCGCTCCACCGGACGGTCGGCGGCTGCGCTGATCAACGGCTCGATCGGCTCGTCCAGGTAGCGTTCAAGAAACAACGGTTCAAGGTGCGCACGACGTACCCCGGCCACCGCGCACAGGTCGCCGGAGTCGTTGTGCACACCAAACAGTTCAGGCATGAAATGGCGGATATCGGCGCCGTGGGCCTTGCGAAAGCGTTGTTGAATGAACGTTTCGAACGCCGTCCGGTGAGCGTCGCCCGGCTGGGCGCTAGACAGTTGCATCTGCGGTGTTTCGCTGTGGCCAAAACGCAGGGGCAAGGGAATGTTCCAGTCAGAATCGGGCATGGGCTGAACGCCTCCCTCAATAGGTTTGAGTGGAGTATCCGGGCCATTTCTTAACGAAGTCTGAAGGTGAAAAAAAGTTAACGAACGACCGATCTTCAGATTGTCTTAAGACTGTCAGGGCAGGGTGACGCCGTCGGCTCGCCCGGCAAAAACCGGATCGAGACGGCCGAACGAATCGGCCGTCGCTCACAACAATCACGAGGCACCTATGACCCGCGACATGCCCGCAAACCGTTATGGAAAACTGTCGATCACCTTGCACTGGCTGATGCTGGCGCTGTTCGTCGGCGTATATGCCTGCGTTGAAATCAAGGGGTTCATGCCCCGAGGCAGCGAAGCGCGGGGCCTGTTAATGGGCCTGCACGGGGTGTTCGGCGCGAGCATCTTTGTTCTGGTGTGGGTGCGCTTGCTCGGGCGCCTGACGCCGCGTCCGCCAATCACCCCGAAACCTCCCGCCTGGCAGACCGCAATCGCGCACTTGATGCACCTGGCCCTGTACGGGCTGATGATCGCCACGCCGGTGTTGGCCTGGCTGATGCTGGCGACCGGTGACAAACCTTTCCCGTATTTCGGCTTTCATCTGCCGTCGCCGCTGGCGGTGGATACCGACCTGGCCAAGCAACTCAAGCACTGGCATGAGCTGATCGGCAATGCCGGTTACTGGTTGATCGGTCTGCATGCGGCCGCCGGACTGTTCCACCACTACTGGGTGGGTGACGACACCCTTGACCGCATGCTGGGAGGACGCACTCGCTCCTGAGGCGCAAGCCTGCTCAGTCGGCCAGATGTTCGGGCGCTACGACCCAAACGCTGCACGGAATCTTGTACAGCAGGTGTTCGACCGTACTGCCGACCAGCCGATCTACGCCGTGATGGCCGACACGTCCCATGACGATCATGTCGATGTCATATCCGCTTGCGTAACTGCAGAGCACCTTGGCCGGGTTACCCATGACCATGTGCTGACGCTCGTCTGGAATGCCGTTGCGCTCGGCGAGTTCGCGAAACGCAGCGGCCTGGGCATCGAACAGCGATTTGGCGGCGCTGGAGGAGAAGAATGCCGAGGCATTGTCGAAGCCGAATTCATTGGCGCTGATCGAAGACAGATCATGGGCATACAGCACGTCGAGTTCGGCATTGCACAGGCTGGCCAGTCTGGCAGCCTCGCGCAGGATCCGGTCGTTGAAACCGGCGTATTGCCCGTCACGGTGGAACGGATCTACGGCGGCCAGGATCTTGCGCGGCAGGGCATGCCCGACATGGCTGACGAAATGCAGCGGCACCGGGCATTCGCGCAGCAAGTGAATATCCAGCGGGGTGAACATCAAACGTGAAAGGAACGATTCTGGCTCCAGCGCCTTGATCAGCGCCGCCATGGGCTGTTCCCTGAGATGAATGAGGATTTCCTGTAACGGCCGTTCCACCCATACCACTTCCGTGGTGACGGTGACCCCGAGCTTGCGCATCGAGTGCGCCCGCTCTTCGAGCCACTGACGATGACGCTCGATATAGCCGATCCGCATCTGCTCCAGTGCTTGCTCGTTGACCATGCTGGCGGTCGCCAGACCTTCGAGGTAATCGAAAGCCACGATGTGCAGGGCCGCGCCCGCCGCTTTGGCCAGTGCCGCCGCACGCTCGAAAGCCGGGTTGTTTTCCATCAGGGGTGGGGCGACCAGCATGTAACGCGATTGCTCTGACATGACGACTCTCCTTTGGCAGGACGCTTTGAACCGATGCTCACAGGCTGCGCCGTGCCTGAGTTGGGCGTTTGATCTTTGTCAAACAATGGGTGGCCGGCAGAACACGACAGACGGATGGTCAATCGTCGTGGATGTCGTCGATTGTTGATCATTATCAAGTGCCGCTCAGGGAGAGCGGCGCAGGCTGGGCCAAGAGTCGGATCGCTCAGGAGAATGCTCATGGCCACCATGAAAGCCGCCATTTTTGTCGAAAACAATCGCATCGTGCTGGATGAAAAACCGATCCCCGAGGTCGGCCCGCTGGACGCTCTGGTCCGAATAACCACCACGACCATTTGCGGTACGGATGTACATATCCTGCGGGGCGAGTACCCGGTGGCGAAAGGGCTGACGGTCGGTCACGAGCCAGTGGGCATCATTGAGCGTCTGGGTTCGCAGGTGCGCGGATTCGCAGAAGGGCAGCGCGTGATTGCCGGCGCCATCACCCCCAGCGGTCAAAGTTATGCGTGCCTGTGTGGTTGTGGTTCTCAGGACGGGCCGGACACTCGCCATGGTTTCCGGGCCATCGGCGGGTGGAAATTCGGCAATACCATCGATGGCTGCCAGGCCGAGTATGTACTGGTGCCCGATGCCTTGGCCAATCTTTGCCCGATTCCCGATGGCCTCAGTGATGAGCAGGTACTCATGTGTCCGGACATCATGTCCACCGGTTTCTCAGGTGCCGAACGGGGTGAGGTGAGCATCGGCGACACCGTCGCGGTGTTTGCCCTGGGGCCCATCGGCCTGTGTGCGGTGGCCGGTGCCCGGCTCAAGGGCGCCAGCACGATCATCGGTGTCGATGCAGTGGCCGAGCGCATGACGGTGGCGCATCGTCTGGGAGCAACCCATGTCGTCAATTTCCGGGAGGGCGATGTGGTCGAGCAGATCATGGCCCTGACCGACGGGCGCGGCGTCGATGTCGCGATCGAGGCACTGGGCACGCAAGGCACCTTTGAATCGGCGTTGCGCGTGCTGCGTCCGGGCGGTCGATTGTCGAGCCTGGGCGTTTACTCGAGCAATCTGCACATACCGCTCGACGCCTTTGCCGCAGGGTTGGGCGATTACAGCATCGTTACCACCCTGTGCCCCGGCGGAAAAGAACGTATGCGGCGTTTAATGGCAGTTGTGCAGAGCGGCAGGGTTGACCTGTCACCGCTGGTGACTCACCGATTCAAACTGGATGACATCGAAGCGGCCTATGACTTGTTTGCGCACCAGCGTGACGGGGTGATGAAAGTGGCGATTACACCGTGAAGGTGACGGTGCGGCCAGCCCGTCGGCCAACTCACGGCAGGTGACGATGGCAGCCGGCGACCAACTGCTTGAGCCCGTCCATGTTCTGAATGGTGACGTCGCGGCCGGTGATTTCCACCAGCTCCAGGTCGCGCAGGTGGGCGATGCCGCGACAGACGGTTTCCAGGCACAGGCCCAGGTAGGAGCCGATCTCCTCCCGACGCATCTTCAACACAAAGCAGCGGGACGAATAACCCCGGGAGTTCAAGCGTTGCGACAGGTTCAACAGGAACGCCGCGAGGCGTTCATCCGAATTCATGTTGCCCAGCATCATCAGCATGTCGTGATCGCGAACGATTTCCCGGCTGAGGATTTTGTTCAGGTTGTGCTGCAGTGACGGCAGCTCCCGGCTCAGTTTTTCCAGATGACCGAAATGGATGGGGCAGACTTCGCTGTCTTCCAGCGCGACCGCATCGCAGGTGTGCAGATCCGAACTGATGGCGTCCAGACCGAGCATTTCACCGGCAATCTGGAATCCGGTGACTTGCTCGCGACCGTCGATCGACAGCACGCTGGTCTTGAACGACCCCAGCCGCACGGCATAGAGCGAGCGTAAAGGATCACCGGCACGGTAGAGCGCAGCGCCTTTCTTGACCTTCAGTCGCTGGGTGATCAGCGTGTCCAGGCGCTCGATTTCCCCACCGCTCAAACCGAGCGGCAGACACAACTCCAGCACGCTGCAACTGGAGCACGCCGTTTTGAGTTGTTGATTGCGACAAGAGCGAGTTTCTGCCACCGAAAAGCCCTCACTTTCAGCCTGTTCAGCATAGTTCTCGGGTCGCCATTGGCACGGAAAAAACGTCGTCAAACGACGAATGGATCCGGGCTGTCAGACATTCACGTGCATCAGAAACCAGCCATGAATCAGTGTGGCGACGTCTCTCATTCAGTTGATAAAAATCAGTGATTCAGACGTGTGCCGCCAGATACTTGAACGGCAGCGTTTCCTGATTGTGGTCACACGCAGAGAAACTCACGCCCCTGTCGCTCTTTAGGAAATCAGGTTTGCAATCTTCAAGGTAAACGTTTCAGGGAGAGGCACGTGGTGCTCAAACTCAAACGCATTCTATTGATAGCCCCTGGTGAAATGACCCTGACCCCGGCGTTTGAGCGCGCCTGTGCGCTGGCTTGTGCAGGCGGAGCGCTGTTGCACATCGTCGCGTTCGATTATGTCCCGGTGCTGGCAGCGGCCGGACTGTTTGCGCCCGAGGCAATGGCCCGGGCGCGGGAAGGGTATCTGCAAGTGCATCGGCACTGGCTGGAGCAGCAGGCCCGCTTCAAACGATGCATCGGCCTGAACGTGACCACTGAAGTGGTCTGGGCCAGATCGTGCCTGGCGCACGTGCTTGAGTACGTGAAGGACTTCCATCCGGACCTGGTCGTCAAGGATACCCATTGCGTCCCGGCTCTCGACCGTGCTTTCCATCGCTCGCTGGACTGGCGCTTGCTGCGCGAATGTCCGGCACATCTGCACCTGGTGACTCGCGCCGGGCATGCCAGGCCAATGAAGATCCTTGCGGCGGTCGATCTGTCGCATCTTGAAGCACTGACGCGGGGGTTGAACGACCGGATACTTGACCTTGCTTGCAGGCTGGCGGCCGATTGCGGCGCGGCGCTGCACCTGCTCAATGTCGGTTGCTGGGCGGTCATGGATGAGGGAACCGCAAGTGTGCCGACAGGCAGCCTGGACGACAGTCTGAAAGACGCAATCGAGGACGCCCAGCAAGAAGCTTTCGAAGCACTCGCCGAACGCTATGGCATCCCGAGTTCATGCAGACACTCGCTGACCGGCATCCCGCGAAAGGTCATCGGGCTGTTTGCCCGGCAGCATGCTTTTGACATGGTGGTTCTGGGGATGCTCTATCCCGACGGCAAACACCGGCTCATCGGCAGTACCGTCGAGAGCCTGTTGAACCAGGCTGCCTGCAGTCTGATGATCGTCAAGTCGCCGCAGCCCTCCGATTGAAAGTGAGCGTTGTCAGGTCAGCAGTTGATAAAAATCAACGGCTCCCGAGCCAAAAGGAGCGCTCAATGGTGCTCCTCCGAGCGTTCAAGGAAACGGCCATGCGAATCACATTTCTGGGTGCTGCCGGCACGGTGACGGGCAGCAAGTATTTGCTCGAACATTATGAGCAACATGTGCTGGTCGATTGCGGCCTGTTCCAGGGCTACAAGCAACTGCGACTGCACAACCGCGACCCGTTCCCGCTCCCTCCCGGCGGTCTTGACGCGATTGTGCTGACCCATGCCCATCTCGATCACAGCGGCTATCTGCCGGTATTGGTACGCAATGGTTATCGCGGCCCGGTCTACGCCACGCCAGCGACCTGTGAACTGGTAAAAATCCTGCTGCTGGACAGCGGTCGATTGCAGGAAGAGGAGGCTGAGTTCGCCAATCGGCATGGTTTCTCCAAGCACAATCCGGCGCTGCCGCTTTACACCGAACAAGACGCAGCACGAGCGTTGAAACTGTTGCGGCCGGTGGAGTTGCACCACAAGCTTCAAATTGTCCCCGGCATGACCATCGAACTGCGCTGCGCCGGGCATATTCTGGGCGCAGCGACGGTCACGGTAGTTGCCGAAGGACAATCCCTGGTGTTTTCAGGGGATCTTGGGCGACCGGATGACCCTTTGATGTTCGCCCCGGAAACGGTCGAGCAAGCAGACTTTCTGCTGGTGGAGTCAACGTACGGCGACCGAAAGCATCCAGCCGAATCACCCCATCAACAGTTGGCCGAGGTCATTAACCGTACTGCGTTGCGCCGAGGCATCACGCTGGTGCCATCGTTCGCAGTCGGACGTGCCCAATTGCTGATGTATCACCTGTATCAATTGAAACGCACAAAAGCGATTCCGGATCTTCCTGTCTACCTGAACAGCCCCATGGCCACGGACGTCACGGGCCTGTATCAGCGATTTCGCAGCGAGCACAAATTGTCTGCGCAGGACTGCGACGGGATGTGCCATGTCGCGCAGTTTGTCCAGACGGTCCAGGACTCCAGAGAGCTTGATCAAATGCGCACGCCGGCGGTGATCATTGCTGCCAGCGGCATGGCGACGGGAGGGCGGGTTGTCCATCATCTCAAGGCGCTGGCTCCCAACGCGCTCAACACATTGTTGATGCCGGGCTTTCAGGCCGGTGGCACCCGTGGGGCGCAGATTGTCGCGGGCGCTCCCAGCGTACGCATCCATGGCAGGGACGTACCCATCAACGCCGAGGTGGTGCCCATGCAAACCCTGTCGGCGCATGCCGACGCCGATGAAATCATGCAGTGGTTGCGTGGATTCAAGCGGCCGCCGAAGCACACCTTCGTGGTGCACGGTGAACCAAACGCTTCCGACACGCTGCGCCGCCGCATCAGCCTGGAACTGGGATGGCCGGTGTCGGTGCCGGAGTATCGCGACAGCGTGGATCTGGCTCGAATTGACTTCGATATGGATCGGCAGCGCTGACGCAGGGATTCCCCCAACCGTTTGCGGCGTGGATTGTTGATCATTATCAAGGGTCGGTCGCGTAGCCCGGCGCAGTCTGGTTCAGCGCCCACCCCCGGCAGATGACCGCGATGCTGGCCTGATGCCGAGGCGCTCAAGGTCATCGGCGACGGCCACTCATGGCGAGCTCACGACACTGCTTCGAGGGATGTAACGGTGACTGCATGTCGGATTGTCTTCGGCGATTGGAGGTGATCGATGAACATTGAAATCAGTGGACCAAGCGGCGACCAATGGATCGTGCGAATGGATGCGTTCGTGGTCAGGTTTGACAGCAAGGTCGCTGCGCAATCTTTTGTCGATCAGCTCAAGGCAAGGATCGATGCGCCTCATGTGTGGCCAACAATTGTCGATACAGCGCCGGTTGCACGACCAGAGGTCGCGCGCGCCCGTGATCCCGTCGCGCTATGACCAACGCACTGGGTCTGGCCGGAGCCGCCGCGGCGCTGGGGATCGGCATGCTGGTCGGTCTGGAGCGCGAGCGGCACAAAGGGCGCGGCGACAGCCGTGCCTGCGCCGGCTTGCGCACATTTGCGATCACGGCGTTGCTGGGTTACGTCGCGATGCAAGTGGGCGGCGCGCTGCTGGTGGGCATTGTGGGCGGCTGTCTGGCGGTGCTGATCAGCGTGGCTTATTGGCGCAGCCTGAGCAGTGATCCAGGGGTAACCAGCGAAGTGGCCTTGCTTACGGTGCTGGTACTGGGCGCGCTGTGTGGTACAGCGCCGGAATTGGCAATCGCCGTTGGCGTGGTCATGGCGGGGCTGTTGGCTTACCGGCAGAAACTCCATCATTTCGCCCGCAGCCAGTTGAGCGAAGCGGAGATGCGCGACGGGCTGGTGCTGCTGATCGCAGCGCTGGTGGTGTTGCCGCTGACGCCTGACCGGTTCATCGGCCCCTACTCGGCGCTAAACCTGCGCACCCTTTGCACATTGACCGTGTTGCTGATGGCCGTCGGCGCCATCGGGCATATCGCCGTGCGCACGTTGGGGGTTCGCTACGGCTATGCGGTCAGCGCCATCGCCTCCGGTTTCGCCTCCAGCACCATGACGATCGCGGCGATGGGGCACATCGCTCGCAAAGACCCGGAGCACCTGAAGGTATTGAGTTCGGCTGCCCTGCTGTCGAACCTGGCCACGGCGGCGCAGGTCGCGCTGATCCTCGGCGCGGTCGACACCGCGCTGTTGCCGCACCTGTGGGGACCGTTGCTGGCCGGAATCATCGTTACGCTGCTGTTCAGTATGTGTTTGCTGTTCCCCAAACCTGCGGTCGCAGCGAACCAGCCGATCAAGGTCGGCGGGGCGTTCAATCTCAAACTCGCGCTGGCGGTCACGTTGACCATGGCCGGGGTGACGTTCTTGTCTTCGTTGATGCTCGACTACTTTGGCGAGGCGGGCGTGATGCTGACCGCCGTACTCAGCGGATTCGCCGATGCGCATTCTTCCACGGCTTCGATTGCCACCCTCGCCAAGGGCGGTCTGTTGGCTTACAGCGCCATTGCGCCACCCGTGCTGCTGGCGGTCAGCAGCAACGCATTGAGCAAATGCCTGGTGGCCTGGATCAGTGGCGGACGACGTTTTGCCGCGTATGTCATACCCGGCCAGATTCTGCTGACCGCTGCCATGTGGGCCGGTCTGCTGGTGAATCAAGCGACGATTTGACCGGACACTGACAAAAATCAAAGTGGTTGTCGGTAAAAGGGCCAGCGTGAGTTTAATTCCCTGCCATCGCTCAATGTCGAGGTGCACCATGTCACAGGAACCCCGCCTGCTGCTGATCGCTCCATCCGCCATGGACCACACTCCGGCATTCGATCGTGCCTTGGCATTGGCCCAGGCGCTGCAAAGACCGCTGCATATCGTGGCGTTCGATTATTTACAGGCGCTGGCCGTGGCCGGACTGTTTGCCCCCGACCAGGTCGCAGTGGTCCGTGACGCCTACCTGGAGAAGCATCGCCATTGGCTCGAAGAACAGGCGACCCGGATGCGTGGACACGGGATCGTCGTCACGAGCGAAGTGGTGTGGGTTCAGGACCCGTACGCGGAGATTGTGCAATTCATCAATGAAATGCCGCTGGTGATGATCATCAAGGATGCCCATGAAGAGTCGGCCCTGAAACGGGTGTTCTTCACCCCGCTGGACTGGCAACTGCTGCGCGACTGCCCGATTCCGGCACACTTGGTGACCAATGCCTTGAACCCACGCCCCCGTCATGTTCTGGCGATCATCGACGTGCTGCGCAGCGAAGATCAGGATCTGCTGTTCAACGACCAGATCATCGACGCGGCATCGAAGCTGGCCGAGGTGTGCAATGCCCGGCTGCAGTTATTGCACGTTTACGATTGGACCGCTGCGTATGCGCAAGACTACGGTTTCGGCGCGTTACCGCTGGCCACCGGCATCTACGAGGCATTGGGGACGGCACAGCATGAGGCGTTTGCCGCGATGGCCGAGCGTCACGGCGTGTCGACGGACTGTCGCCATTTCATCGAAGGTGTGCCGGTGCCGGCCATTTGCCGATTCGTCGAAGAGCAGAATGTCGATGTCATCGTCGCGGGTACGGTGCAGCACAAAGGCATGAGCAAACGGCTGGGCACCACCGCCGAACAGCTCCTGCACCGGGCACCGTGCAGTGTGTTGGCGATCAAGCCGGGCAGGGGGCTTTAGCGCCGAAGCGCCGGCGATCGCCCGTTTGGACGATCGCCGGCCGCAGAGGCTACAAATTCAGGCTGTGAATGACCTGGCGAGGATCTTCAGGATCGCTGTTCCGTTCAAACCCCAACGTCCGGGCCAGGTCCCGCATTTGGGCGTTGCTGGCGGCATCGACCGAGTACATTCGGTGCATTCCATTCTTGCGCGCCGCCGTGATCAAGTGCTCCATCAATAATGTCCCCAACCCCAGATGCGTCCATTCATCGGCAACGGTAACGGCGCATTCGCACTCGTGTTCACCCGTGGCGGCATAGCGGCTTACGCCGATTTCGATCAATTGACCGTTGTCGTGCACCAGCGCTACATAAGCCAGGCGCAGGCGATTATCGGTGTCCATCAATTGGTCCAGCATCGTGCCCGACGGTTCGTTGATCTGCGCCAGAAAGCGCATATGTCGCGACTCGGGAGACAAGCGTTTGATGAACGCATATTCGCGTTCCCGATCCTTTTCCGAAAGAGGCCGGATCAGTACATGACGACCGTCCTTGAGTGCTTCGATCCAGTGTTGGCCGGCGATCGAGGCATAGGCAACGGCGGCTCGTTCGTTGTGGTCTTTGACGGTGAGCATGAGGAGAACCTCCCTGCGGTTTTGGAGACGGGCACGGGACACAGCGCCCCGCAGTCGCTTTCTTTCTACGCCGCTCGAAGGGCAGGAATCTGATCTGGGTCAGAGACCGGCGATGTTGAATCGTCCGGAGTTGATGTAAATCAACTGCGCGCCGGCAGTCAGGCTCAGTCTCAAAGCCTGTGGTTGTCTTGCGGAGGTGTGTGATGGGGCAATATCAACGTTTGCTGCTGGTCGCCGACCGGACCCTGCATCAGACGCCCGCCATGCTGCGCGCAGTGGCGCTGGCCAAGGCGAGCGGGGCGGCGCTGGATGTTCGGGTATTCACTGAGCCGGCCCCGGTTGTCCGGCTGTGGGAGGACAAAATCGACGAGGCCGGCTATCAGCGATACCTGCGTCACCATCGTCGCTGGGTTGCCGATCAGCTTGAGCAACTTTCAGGACAGGGATTGAAGGTGACAGTGGAGGTGGTGTTCACCACGCACCCGCAACTGGACATTTTGCGGGCTGTCGCAGACCTCAATCCTGATGTGTTGATCAAGGACGTGGCGATGGAACCCCTGCTTAAACGGGTTTTCATCACGCCGCTGGATTGCCATTTGCTGCGCGAGTGCCCCGTGCCCGTGCATCTGGTCAACGAGGTCCGTTACAGCCTGCCGCATCGCATCGTCGCGGCCGTGGATCCGTTCGATCCAGAGACCCAGATCAGCGGTCTGAATGACACCATCATTCAGACTGCCAACGCGCTGGCCGCGCAATGTGACGCGCCCATGCACCTGCTCTACGCTTATGACCTGTCACCGGCATTCAATGGCGATGCGCCGTTGGTCGGTGCCGGCTGGGGAATGGATTTTGTCGAGGAGCTGCGGCAGTCCCTGCATCAGGCGTTCATCAATCTGGCCGAACGCTACGAGATTCCACCCGAGCGACGCCATTTTGTGATGGGGCTGCCGGTGCCGGTCATCAGCGAGTTTGTCGAGCAATACGTGGCGGATGTGGTCGTGATGGGCACCGTACACCGGACCGGTATCGATCGATTGATCGGCAGCACTACCGAACGGGCATTGTATTCGGTACCCGGTAGCATTCTGGCAGTGGGGCCGGGCGTCAGAGCCGGCGTAGACAGTCACTCAGCTGACGCGAGGTTGCCATGAGCCAGTATCAGCGATTGCTGCTGATCATCAATCCGCTCCTGCGCGAGTCCGGCGCGATCAATCATGCAGCAGCGCTGGCCAGGGCCAGCGGCGCGCGTTTGCACATATTGGCGCTGATTCCTTCGCCCGACGGTTTGTCGCTGCTGGAAACAGGCAACCGGCAACAGGCGCGCGAGGCATTTCTTCAGGATCATCGGCAAACGCTGGAGGCCCGGGCGGTCAATCTGCGCGGCAGGCGGATCGAGGTGACCATCGAAGTGGAATGGGCCGCTGATGTGGAGCAGCGCATCCTTGATCACGTCAAAGCGTATGAGCCCGATCTGCTGATCAAGGAAATCGAACAGGTGTCGGCCCTCAGACGCGCGTTTTACACGCCGCTGGACTGGCAATTACTGCGCGATTGTCCGGTACCTGTCTATCTGGTGGGCGGAAGCGGCTATGTATTGCCTCGCAAAGTGCTGGCGGCGGTCGAGGTGTCGGATATCGAATCCGCCGACAACTCGTTGAACGAGCAGATCATCCGGCAGGCCAATGCCCTGGCCATTCAGTGCGACGCCGAGTTGCACTTGCTCTATGCCTGCGATATTTCCGCCGGGTACCTGGCGGACATGGGCGGATTGCCGCTGGCCGAGCTGACCCGGTCACTGCGCGAAGACCTGCAAAAATCGTTTCTTCGACTGGCCGGGCATTTCGGTGTGGCCTCCAGTCAGCGCCACTTCATTGAAGGCCGGCCAGTCACCGTGCTGAGCGAGTTCGCCGACGAGCAGCATGTCGATGTCATCGTGATGGGCAGGGTTCGCAAGCGGGGTCTGAGCAAGTGGTTGGGCAGTACCACCGAGCACATTCTTTATCAGGTGCCTTGCTGCGTTCTGGTGGTTTGACGAGGTTTGCCAAGCTGTCGGCAGGCGGGAGGCGTCGGACACGTCGCCATCCAGCTCGCCAAAGCGATGGGCGCCAAAGTGTTCACCACCGCGCGCGAAGCAAACGCCGAGTTCGTCCGCCGCATGGGCGCCGATGTGATCATCGACTACGAAAAGGAAGACTACGTCGACGCCGTCCTGCGAGAAACCGATGGTCTCGGAGTGGACGTGGTGTTCGACACCATCGGCGGCGACTCCCTGTCGCGCAGTCCTGACGCCCTCGCACAACTAGGCCGCGTGGTCTCGATCGTCGACATTGCCAAACCACAAAGCCTGGTCCAGGCCTGGGGCAAGAACGCGAGTTATCACTTCGTTTTCACCCGCCAGAACCGCGGCAAGCTCGATGAATTGAGTGCCCTGGTGGAGCGCGGTCAACTTCGGCCCCATGTTGGCGCGGTGTATTCGCTTGCGGAGATTGCGCTGGCCCATGCACGGTTGGAAAGTCCCAATAACGGTCTTCAAGGGAAGATTGCGATTGCGGTCGAGCCGGCGCTTCGGTCGAGTTCTGTGGGGAATGCGTCATGATTTATGAGATTGCCTTGCTGCCTGTTCATGCAGAACGTCGTGAAGCGTTCAGACGTGCATTTACCGAGATTGCACCTTTACTCCGCCGCGCGAACGGGTACGGCGGGCACATGTTGGCGCAGGGGATTGAAACGCCGGAACGGTTCAATTTGATTGTGCGGTGGGAATCGCTTGAGGCTCATACAGAGTTTGAGGCAGGGGAGGATCACAGGATTTTTATGCTGGGGCTGGAGGGGTATTTTTCGGAGGAGCCACAGGTTTATCACATTGAGGGGCGGCTTTTAATGCCCGTGAAGGTGATGGGGATCTTTGGCCCGGAAACTGAATCACGAGTCCTTCAGTAAAAGGGAGCAGATTCATTACCTGAATCTGCTCCCTTTTTTTGTTCGATGAATTCAGCCGTTGGCCTCTGCTCTCTTTTCCGCCGTCACGATGCAAGCCTTGTAGAAATTGTTCTGGAAATCGCTGATCGATTTCTGCTGCTGGCTCTCGGTTGAGTACTGAGGAATCGCGTACGCCTCGCGGATCAACGTCCTGAACAGCTCACCCACATACTCGCTTTGCTTGCCTGCCGCTTCGGCCAGTTCCGACAGCGAAGCCATGGGCACGCCTTGCTGCCTGCTCTTCATGACCTGTTTGGCTGAATTTTCTATCCGTTGGCACTCTTCGAGCTCTTCCTGCGGCACAGGGGAGGCAAGAGCGGAAAAACTGATGGCGAAGGTTATTGCTGCTGCAAGGCATTGTTTGTGCACGAAGTGTCGTCCCTGGTTTTGAGGCTGAACATTATCATTCGGCACTCAGTGGCACCAAGGCCGGTGAGAGTAGAGCGGAAATGGAAAGGTCTCCTGTTGTTTCTTAATGGTGTCTGTTGTTTCGAAGCATCTCCAGACCGGCTCCAGGCTCCATGACCTATCTCGAACTAAGAGACAGGTTGCGAGCGGGGCGTCAAGATTGCCAAGGCAATTGCCACGATGAAGAGCGCCGGCACATCACCTGCCAAGTGTCCCATTTGCCCCGGCTGGGTGGCCGCCTGGACGGCCATGATTGCTCCGTGCACGACGCTGGACCACACGGTGAACCAGATCAGGCTCAGATTGGCTAACGGATCACGTGCGGCCAGGATCAAGAACACGCCCAGTGTGGCGTAGATGCCAACGATCATCAGCGGGTAGTCTGAGTGGCCGATGTGCCAGGCCCAACCAGACGGCCAGAACACCATGAGTGGATAGAGGGCAAGGCACGCGAAGCCAGCCAGAACCAGAACAACGCGCAAAAACCTGAGGCGATCAATTACGGTCATGGAGAAATTCTCTTTGGGCCCGCTCTAAATCAACCACGTGTGGCGTGATGACGCCTTCACGAGCCTGGTGGATAAGGTTTTCCTTTTCTGTCGTCTACCGCTGACGTGTCCTATCGCCTTGCCTTGCGGATTGAAAACGCGCACACCGTCGAGTTTTCCAGGTCGGCCTCTGGGTCACCGTTGCCGCCCCAGCCACACCACAGATTGGGTAACCGGCCGGTATTGACGTTATGAAGTGATTATTTCAACGGCAGAAGTTGCCAGCCGCTCCCCGTTAACCATCACATGCACTGCATGCTCCCCCGCATAGTGTTTCCTCGTAGTGAAATCCTTGATCACCTGCCGCCGCGCCACAACCTCACTTCCAAACCCCGCCAAATCCAACGTTTTCAACTTGAAAACCTTGGCCGACGTCCCGCCATTGGCCTTCACATAGTCAATCGCATAATCAATCACCAACCGCTGTTCAACGGGCACCAACGATCGAACGGTAAACGATAAAGTAATCGTCTCCCCAAGCCGCACAACCGCCGGTTCCACCTTCACATCCAATAACTCGACCTCAGCCTTTGCCCCAGCACCGATAACCGCGAGCGCCCGCAATTCCCCCTGTTTGATCAAACTCCGCAACGCATGCTTGGCAATCCAGGCTGTGTGCCTGTTATCCAGCGACCATCCTTCAACTGTGTCCAGCACCCAATCAGGATGCTCTTTGGTCACGTCATTCAAATGATTCGCCACGGACTTGCGCACGTACAAACTTTCATCGGCCTTCAACCGGTCAAGTATCCCGGCAGCCAACAGGGGATCAGCCTGCACCGGTTCCAGCCGAAACGACCAAGGCAGGCGCGGACGACTGCCTTCGCTGGCCAGTCTTCGGACGTGGTGGTTTTCATCTCGCGCCCAGTCGTGCATCAGTTCCAGCGAACGTTCCAGATCGCTGCGCAGGAAGTGGCGGATGGCGAATTCGGAGGAGCCGAAGGTGGTGAAGTACTTCAGGGCTTCCATCGAGGTATCGAACGCGTGCGCGCCGTAGCTCGCGACATAGTGCGGCAGGCACATGCTGACGAAGCCGCTGTTCAGTCGCGGGGCAAGTTCGCGCAGGACGGCGAGGGAGTCTGCGTAATCCAGCGGCAGCACGTGGTGCAGGCTTTCGCTGACGCGGGCCATGCGCTGCATGACGGAGAGGTCGGCGAGGCCGTCGTTGGCATGCTTGAGAAATGCCTTGGCCTTGAACGCCGGGTACACGGCGCTCATTTCTGTGGCGATGTGTTGCAGACGTTCGGCGTTGAAGATTTCTTTCAGGGCCGGGGCGGCGGTTTCGGTGGTGCTCATGGTCAGGTCATCGGGGTGCTGATGAACGCCTGGGTGCTTTCGGCGTACGCGGTGTATTGGGCGATGCGCGGGAAGCGCTCCGCGTCGATCTGGTCGGGGACGACGAGGCCGGTGAAGCTCCAGGCGACGGCGAGGGTAATGCCGTTCTGTTGGAGGGGGCCGTCGGTGGGCAACGGGTGTTTTTCGAGTTCGTGTTCAATGGCGGCGAAGGCGGCGGCGAGTTGGCCTTCGACGCGTTCGACCCACGGCTGGTATTGAATGTCGGCCGGGCGCAGGTTGCGTTCGTAGTAGAGCTGCACGGCTTTTTCGCAGGCGGCGAGACCGAGGCCGATCAGGCGCAGGGCTTTGACCCGTTGCGTCAGGTCTGCAGTTAGCAGGGTTTTGCCGGACAGGGCTTCGAGATAGTCGAGGATCAAGGTTGAGTCGATCAGTACTTCGCCGTCATCAAGTACCAGGGTCGGCGCCTTGACCACCGGGTTGATCTGCTGGAAGCGCTCGAAGTGACGGAACACCGAGACCGGGTCGTGTTCCAGTTCGATCCCCAGGCATTTGGCGGAGATCGCCACGCGGCGCACGTAAGGGGAGTCCAGCATGCCGATCAGTTTCATGACGCGTTCCTTCAAGTCGAACCGGAGAGGGCATAACGTAGCTGAGGTTGGGGGGATTTGTCAGTCTTTGAGAAGGGGCTGGTTTCGCAGTCAATGATCGTAACGAATTGCGACAAAGCGCCGCTCGTCCGACGTTTGTCTTCTATATACAGCCGCTCGACTGAATTTCTTGCTATAAACGCACTCCGATGAGCGCTGTGAAGCTTGTGTCAGAGCAGTTTCCGAGCCTTGTCGGACAAATTCCCGGTATTTACAGTTGCTGAGGCCTCAAACGGGCCTTAGACTGCCGCCCCTTCGTAAATTGAGTGCCGGGTGGCGTTTGCAATAAACGATGCCTTTCCGATGACCGCAGGCGGTTCGCCGGAACGCTCCCTAATTCGCCTTAATGCACGTTTTTTATAGAGATATCAATGACAAAGGACAAGTTGCTGGCCATGCCGGCAGATGACTACATGAATGCCGAGCAACACGCTTTCTTTCAAGAGCTGTTGCAGAACATGAAAGTCGAAACCCATGAGCGCATTGAGCAGAACCGTATTGCCATCGAAAGCCTGGACACCCCGGCTGACCCGGCGGACGCCGCATCGGTGGAAGAAGAGCGCACCTGGCTGGTGAACGCGATTGATCGCGACCAGCGCATGCTGCCGCAACTCGAGCAGGCCCTTGAGCGGATCAAGGAAGACAGTTTTGGCTGGTGCGACGACAGCGGCGAGCCGATCGGCCTGAAACGCCTGCTGATCAGCCCGACCACCAAGTACTGCATCGAAGCTCAAGAGCGTCACGAGCAGATCGACAAGCACCAGCGTCAGGCCTGATTCCTGAGGCGGCCCCTTCGCTGTGGGTCGTCGCGAAAAGATCGCAGCCTTTTGCAGTTTCTCAGTGAACTGCAAAAGTCTGCGATCTTTGCTTTTTCTCGTCTGCCGAAAAATCCTGCCCACCATTCCATTGACCTGCCACAGACCCACGACTAACGGACCATGGATAATGGCGTTGTAGTGGCGTTTAATGCAGCCACAACAATGAGAACAAGCGTGGGGTAACAAAATGACGAGAGATGGATCTCTGGTTGCGGCTCGGCCTGCACCAGTTGTTTTGCCGAAGAATCGCTGGATGACGCCGACCCTGCAAAGCATCGCGCTGATGCTGTTGCTGGCCGCGATGACGCTGGGCGAATGGTCCTTATACGTTGGCATGCCGTTGGCGGTACTGATCGTCTGGCTGCCGCGCCTGCGTTCCCGGGCGGTCTCTGATGCGCAACCGGTCGATAGCAGCAACGCGATGTCCGAGCTGACTCGCGACCTTTCGTACACCACCAGTCATAACGCGCTGTCGGCTGCTGGCGTGGCTTTTTCCGTCAAGGAGCTGGCGGGCAAGCTGCAATCGCAACTCGACGCCGCTGCGCAGATCGTCAATAACGCTGAAGTCATGATCGCCACTGAACAGGCCACTTCGCAGCTCAGCCGCGAGGCATTGGGCGCTGCCAGCGAAGCCCATCACAGCAGCGCAGCAGGGCGCACCGAACTGGTGGATTCGATCTCGCGCATGCATCAGCTCAGCCAGCGCGCCAATGCCAGCCGCGAACTGATCGAAGCCTTGAGCCAGCGCAGCGACGATATTCAGCGCGTGACGCTGGTGATCCAATCCATCGCCAGTCAGACCAACCTCCTTGCACTGAACGCCGCCATCGAAGCGGCCCGGGCCGGCGAGCACGGTCGCGGTTTTGCAGTGGTGGCGGATGAAGTGCGCGGTCTGGCGGCGCGTACTGCGACGGCCACTGGCGAGGTGGGCGAGATGGTCGCCGACATTCAGCAACGTACGGCGCAGGTGGTGGAGCAGATCCGTCAGCTCTCCGACGATTTGCACACGGGTGTCGAGCAGGTCGAACACACCGGTCAGCACCTGGAAAACATCGCACGACTGGCGGCCGGTGTAGAAAACCAGGTCAGCGAAATTGCCCGGGGTGCAGAAACCAATCGTGAACAGCTCGACAGCCTGTTCACTGCCATCGAACAGATGCGCAGCGATCTGGCGATCAGCGACCAGCAGACTCGTCGCCTGGCCGAGGCCGCGGTGCAGATGGAGGGCCAGGCAGAATCCATCAGCGAACGCTTGGCCGAAGTCGGGCTGGATGACTATCACCAGCGCATCTACGACCTCGCCCGCGAAGGGGCCAGCCAGATTGCTGCGCGTTTCGAGGCTGACGTCGAGCAAGGGTGCATCAGCCTTGAAGACCTGTTTGACCGCCAGTATCAGCCGATTCCAGGCACCCAGCCGGCCAAGTTCCAGACCCGTTTCGACCGCTACACCGATCAGGTGCTGCCGGCGATTCAGGAACCGTTGCTGCCGCGTCATGAAGGCCTGGTATTCGCCATCGCCTGTACGCAGCAGGGTTATGTGCCGACCCATAATAAGGTGTTCAGCCAGCCGCTGACCGGGGATGTGCAGGTCGATACCGTCAACAATCGCACCAAACGCAAATTCGCCGACCGCACGGGCATCCGCTGCGGCAGCCATCAGCAACCGGTGCTGTTGCAGACCTACACCCGCGATACCGGCGAGCTGATGCACGACCTGTCGGTGCCCATCATCGTCAAGGGACGCCACTGGGGTGGATTGCGTCTGGGCTACAAACCGGAGAAACCGCGCTGAGGCATTGTTGCCGGAACTGCAATTAAGCTGTGCAGCGGCGTTGCTGTTTCCTCTTGATCCACTTCATTAACATGCCCGCATAGTTAGGTTGCTAATGAAGTTGGGAGGTCAGCATGCAATGCAGAGTCGATGTCGCGGTGATGATCGGCAGCGGTGTACCCGCCGGACTGCGCGCGATGGGGCAAAGTGTCTGCTGGGTGGTGCTGCTCAATGGCGAGCAGCGCGGCACCGCTTTTGCCAGTCGCGATGAAGCCGAGGAGTGCAGGGCGGCTTGGCTCGCGCAGTTGGGCGCCAGAACAGAGAACAGCCTGCACTGATCGAAATCATTTGCCCCGGTGCAGGCGCACATTCAGCTCGTCGACCATCACCGCTTCTTCGCCATCGGCACGCAGCCATTCCTTGAGCAACTGCGCTTGTTGCGGGCTCCAGAAGTCGGCGTCGATCAACTTGGTATCGGCTTCCAGCGGATGGGCTTCGATGAAGTCGTCAATCGCCGCTTCCTCCGAAGGCAGCCCCAATTGATCGAACAGGGTTGTCAGGTTGTAGGCAGGCAGTTCCATGGTGTACTCCTTGAAGAATGGCGGGATTGATGACTCTCTTTATCTGAGGTGCTCGCTGGTCAGGAGTTCGATTCGCGATTCCAGAGAACGGGCGAGGGCGCAGGCGGCGTTATGATTCTCGCGGAAACCTCTTACAAGCCCCGTCGACTTTTCCCTGATATGGAAAAAGCTGTTGCCCGCCGGGACCACCTGAAACAACGGCTCCCGACCACAAGGCTCAATTGTAGGATCAGTCTCGAACACTGGAGTGTTCAAGGCAAAGACGGGTTCGTGAGTCACGGCAAAATGCGTCATAGTGCACATATGAAGTCCTTTTCATGGATTGACCCGCATTTACAGGGTGTTGCGGGTAGTCGCGAACAGCATCGCTGCTCTAAAATCGCCAACACCTGTTGACGGTATGGCGCTATCTAAAGCAATTTTTTGCGTGCGATATGTCGGAAAAGTGCTTTTTTTGGTGAGTTTTTTCCCTAAAGTTCGTAGTCAGTTTTCTTTGGCCGGCCTTGACGCGTTTTCCTTCAACATTTGGAGAACGTCTTTGCAGGTTTCGCGAGTGGCATTCCAGTAGTCTTGTGCAACTCGCGTTGAATGAGCACTTCGCTCGCTCAGGCGTATATTCGAGTCATCGCGCAACACCTTCGGCCAAGCCGAATTTTTCTGCCGTGCGCGCTATTCGCGTGCGGCACTCTTTTCAAGTGTGGGGATGTTTCTTTGGCAGTCAGTAACCTCGATATGCATGCTTTGTTCGTGCTCGGTGATTTGCGGGCAAAGCTGGTCAAGCAGTTTCAATCGCGTTTTGTTTACATCACCGAGCAGAACGCCGAAGGCATTTATGTTGCCGAGATCGATACCGAAAGCGCACTGGTGGTCGATGACAAACCTGGCCTCAAGCTCAAGGTCGGTGATCATTTCAGCGCGTCGGTACTGCCGAGCCGTGAAGGCGGCAAGATGGATATCCGCTTTCGCGAAATCAAAATGACCGTTTACGGTCTGGGCGATTACGCGTTCGTCACCACAGCCGACGGCCATGCCATCGTGTTCAAGGAAGGCCATAGCGCGGTCACCGTGTTCGCCGCCAATGAACAACTCCAGGAAGGCCTGACGAAGACCCTGAAAGCCGTCACCGCCAAAGCCGCCAAGTGGCGCAAGGGCGAACTGGTGACGTTCAAGGCCAGCGAGTGAGCCGCGCCGATTTCCATTTGCAGAACCTCGACAGCGCCCGTGATGAAGCTCGTCGATTGTTCGCTGCAAAGGGCGAATTGAAGGGTGCATGGCTGGGTTGGGTTGCCTCGCAGATCTACGCCTTGCAGCCTGCGGAATACGCCAGCATGGTCAGACGCGAGCTGAAGAGCCTGCAGGAAATGTCTGAAAAGTAGCCTTATCCGTTTCATGCCCCTGAAAAAGCAGGAACCTCGTCTACAGTCAGTTGACTGAGTATTCAGAGGCTTGCGGTCTTCTGTCAGGCCATCCTGCTATTGCTGTGAACAGCACGAGGTGCAAAAGCATGAACGGATTTCGACGGTTGCTGGCCGCTGGCCTGACCACCTTCGGCTTGATGACGGCGGTGCCTGCGGTGAGCGCGGCACAGGCGCCGATCCACTTTGCCGACCTGAACTGGGAAAGCGGCAGCCTGATCACCGATGTCCTGCGCATCATCGTCGAGAAGGGCTACGGCCTGCCGACCGACACCTTGCCGGGCACCACCATCACGCTTGAGACGGCGTTGGCCAACAATGACATTCAGGTCATTGGTGAAGAGTGGGCCGGACGCAGTCCGGTTTGGGTCAAGGCCGAATCCGAAGGCAAGGTCGCCAGCCTGGGCGACACAGTCAAAGGGGCGACCGAAGGCTGGTGGGTGCCGGAATACGTGATCAAGGGCGACCCGGCCAAGGGCATCAAGCCACTGGCGCCGGACCTGCGCAGCGTCAGCGATCTCAAGAAGTACAAGGACGTGTTCAAGGACCCGGAAACCCCGAGCAAGGGTCGATTCCTCAACAGCCCGATCGGCTGGACGTCGGAGGTGGTGAACAAGCAGAAGCTCACGGCCTATGGCTTGCAGAATGACTTCACCAATTTCCGCAGCGGCTCTGGTGCGGCACTGGATGCTGAAATCAGCTCATCGATCCGCCGGGGCAAACCGGTGCTGTTCTATTACTGGTCGCCCACGCCATTGCTCGGCAAGTTCAAGCTGGTTCAACTGGAAGAACCGCCGTTCGACGCCGAAGCCTGGAAGACCCTGACCGACGCCGACAATCCCAATCCAAAACCGACCCGTTCACTGGTTTCCAAGCTGTCGATCGGTGTGTCCACGCCATTCCAGAAGCAGTATCCGCAAATTGCCGAATTCTTCAGCAAGGTCGACTTTCCGATCGATGACTTGAACAAGGCGCTGGCCGAAATGAGCGAGAAACACACGGCGCCTCGGGATGCGGCGGTGGCGTTCATGAAAGCGCATCCGGATGTGTGGCAGGCGTGGTTGCCGAAGGACGTAGCGCAGAAGGTTCAGGCAGGTCTGTAGCGATGTGGCGAGGGCACCAGGCCCTCGCCAAAGTGGATCAGAACCTTGTCTGCACTGCCAGCTCGAATGTACGCGGTGTGCCGAGGTAATACGCCGGCGACACATGGGCGAACTCGGCATACACCTCATTCGTCAGGTTACGTACCCGCCCGGTCACCGTGGTGTGCGAATCCACCTTGTAGCTGAGGAAGCTGCCAAACAGTGTGTAGGACGGCACGGTCATGGTGTTGGCGTTATCGGCGAACACCGATGCTACGTACCGCGCATCGACCCCGCCTTGCCATTGCGACGAGAAATCGTAGGTCAACCACAGATTGCCGACTCGGTCCGGCACGTTGGTCGGTGTGTTGCCCTTGCGGGAGACCACTACGCCGGCGGCGTTCTTCTCGTTGAATTCATCGTATTGCGCGTCGACCCAAGCGAAGTTGCCTTCGGCCAGCAACTTGTCGGTGATCCGTAGCGAGCTGGCAATCTCGATGCCTTTCGAAGTCTGCTGGCCGACCGGAATGCTGCTGGTCGGGTCCAGTGGATCCGTCACCGCGAAATCTTTTCGCTCGATAGTGTAGGCGGCCACCGTCGCCGAACCGCGACCGTTCAGATAGTCGAACTTGCCGCCGATTTCCCATTGTTTGCCGGTCGAGACATCAAAGTCCTGAGTGCCATTGGGTTGCTCGGCGGCGGTGCTGTATTGCACGTAGACATTGGCTGACGGAATGAACTGATACGTCAGGCCGACGCGTCCGGTGACTGGCTCCCAGCTGCGCTTCAGATGACGCGGGTTGCTCGCGGTCACCGTGCGATGGTTGGTTACGTCGAGGTCGATGTCGTCGTAGCGCAGGCCTGTGAGCAACGAGAGCTTGTCGGTCAGCGCCAGGCGATTTTCGGCAAACAGCGCTTTGGTCGTCACCTCATTGGTCTTGTCGCTGACAAAACCCGGCATCGTTCCGGGAATGTCATAAAAGTGCCCCGGTCGGTAGTTGTTCGGATTCACCGTGCTGGCGCCTTTGACGTTCAGCGGCGAGTTGGTGGTCTGGTTGACTTTGTACTCGAAACCACCGGACCAGGTGGTGTCGAGGCCGAACAGGGTGTTGTCGTGGCGCAATTCGAACTGGTTGCCGTTCTGCTCGCCCTGGTGTCGAACCTGATACGCGGTGGAGCGATTCACCGCGCTGTTGTCGGCGTTGTATTGATAGGTTTCCAGGTTGCGGTAATCACGTTGGCTGTCGAGGTGATAGAGGGTGTTGCGCAGGCTGGTGCTGTCGTTGATCCGGTAATCGATGATCGAGCGCACCCAGATGGTCCGCTGCTCGTAGCGGCCGTCCTCGACGTTGTAGTTGTTGAAGCGGTTGTGCTTGTCGATCTTCAATTCGCCGGCCTTGGGGTTGAGCACCGGCGTGCCCCAGTACGGGCTGTCCTCGTGTTCGTCCTGATATTCCAGGGCCAGGGTGTGCGACAGGTTTGGCGTCAGGTCGCTGAGCAGCGAGAATGCCACGCTCCAGGCATCGCGTTGCTGGCGGTCGATGTAGCCATTGCTGGTGTTGTGGCTGACATCGAGTCGCGCGTAATGCTGCACGTCGGCACCGGGTTCGGTCAGCGCGTGATTGAGGCCGAATGCGGTTTCGGTGGTGTCGTAGGTGCCATAACTGACTCGACCTTCGACGGCTTGCTCGTCGCGAGTGGCCAGTTTGGTCACGTAGTTCAGCGAACCGCCGACCGAACCGGCGCCGTTGATCAGTGAAGACGGGCCGCCCAACAGTTCGACCCGGTCATAAATCCACGAATCCACGGGGCGCGCCAGTCCGCCGGAAACGTTGACGCCGTTGAACATCTGGGTGATCTGGCTGCTGGTGAAACCGCGGTAGGAGACGAACCCGCCAAAGCCAGGCGGCGCACTGGCGTTCACCCCCGGCAAGGTGTTGGCTGCGTCCTGAAAGTTTTGCGAACCGTGACGTTCGATGTCATTGCGGTTGGCGATGGCCACCGAAGCCGGGGTGTCACGCACGCTAAGGCCAAGACGCGAGGCCATGCCGCTGGATTGGTCGAGGCTCAGGCCGGGTTCTGCGCCGGACTCGCCATCAATGGTGATCGGCGCCAGATCGACCGTGGATTGCGCCCAGACGTTGACCGACAGGCAGCCGCACAGGCTCGCCAGCAAGGTAAGTTGTTTCATCGATTGAATCCTGAATGCTTGTCTCGGAGTCAGCGCACAGGCGAACGCCGCGCGTTGGCGCAGTGGGCTGACAAATCAAAAAGGGCAAGGACACTCAGGCGAGCGGCGGAGCGCGGGGATTGGCCGAAGGCCAGATGAAGCGGGCAGGGAGGTCAGCGCTGACAATGGCCGGCAGCGGCGGGCTGTGTTGTTCCGGCAGGATAGCCAGGGTCAGGCTGGAGTTGAACGCCGGACCCATACCGCCAGTGGAGCACAGCGGGCAGCCGAAGGCCTTGGCCAGCGTCGGCAGTTTTTCTTCGGCGGGATTCGAGGCGAGCGGCGCCTGGGTGCTCGGGTCGACGGCGCAGAACTGGCCGCCGATACCGTTGAGCTGCATGCCGACCATTTGTCCGTGACCGATGCTGCAGGCGAACACGTTGAACAGAACGCAGCAATAGAGCATCCAGGCCAATAGTGAGCGATCGGTACGGGTGAATTTCATGGGGCGGCACTTTACCGCACCGCCGACCGGTCGTGCACATGGAAAAATGCCGACTAGGATGTTTTGTTCAAATCCCTTTAAAGGATTCTCGACCATGACCTTTGTGTTGGCTCAATGGCTGGTGACGATATTCGCGGTAATCAGCCTGATGCATGTGTATTGGGCGATGGGTGGGCAGTGGGCGGCCGTGGCCGTGGTGCCGCAGGTTCCGGTGGACAGCGGCGGGCTGACTCTCAGGCCGGCGTTCAAGCCGTCAGGCTGGATCACGCTGGTGGTGGCGGCAGCCCTGCTACTGATTGCCGCACTGGTATGCATGCGAGTGGGATGGTGGCTGCCCGTCGTGCATCACTGGGCACTGCAATGGGTGATCAGCGCGATTGCACTGCTGATGTTTGCGAGGGCGATTGGCGATTCGGAGCTGGTCGGTTTTTTCAAGGAAGTGAAGGGGTCGCGGTTTGCCCGGCTCGACACTTGGGTTTACTCGCCGTTGTGTCTGATATTGGGAGCCGGGCTCTTGGCTGTTGCCTGGATCTAGCTGCCGGTTTCAGTGCGCCGGCTGCTGACTTCGGCCGGCACGTCATCCCCGGCCATGCGCTTGCGGAACAACGCCGCCCGCGCCAGGAGCAAGGTGGTCACCGGTACGGTGATCGACAGCAGAATCGGGATCAGCCATGCGTGCAGCACCGGCCCGGACTTGAGCGCGGAAAAACAGATGATCGATGCCAGTGCCACGCACCACGCACCGAGTGTCGAGGCCAGCGCCGGTGGGTGCATGCGTTGAAAGTAGTCCTTCATCCGCAGCAGTCCGGTTGCGCCGATCAGGGCGAACACGCCGCTGAGGACCAGCAGGATCGCCACCGGGATTTCCACCCACAGAGACAGTTCAGCGTTCATTCGATCACCTCGCCACGCAGGAGGAATTTCGCCAGGGCAAACGAGCCGACGAAGCCGAACAGCGCGATCAGCAGCGCCGCTTCGAAGTAGGTGTCACTGGAATAGCGGATCCCCAGGGTCAGCATCATCAGCATGGCGACGATGTACAGGTAATCCAGCGCCAGTACCCGGTCCTGCGCCGACGGGCCTTTGAACAGGCGTACGAGTGTGAGGACCATCGCCAGGGAAAACAGGAACAGCGTCAGCAGAATCGCGTTCGACAGCAGCGGACTCATTCGAAAATCTCCATCAACGGCTGCTCGTAAGTGACCTTGAAGTGCTGGATGAATTGCGCCTCGTCATCCAGATCCCAGACGTGCAACAACAGAATGCTGCGATCGAGCGCCAGTTCCGACCACACCGTGCCGGGCACCACCGTACAGATCATCGACAGCGCCGCCAGACCGTTGGCATCGCGCAGGTCCAGCGGCACCTTGATGAAGCGTGAACGAAGCGGCCGGCGGCCGGCGTTGAGTACGCCCCAGGCCACTTGCAGGTTCGAGACGATCACGTCACGCCCGACCAGCAGAAACAAACGCAGAATCGTGCCCGGGCGGCGGATGTGAATCCGTTGCGGGCGCAGTTTGCGCATCATCAGCGGGGCACAGAAACCAAGTACGGCACCCAGCAGCAGATTGCCCGGGCTGACCGACAGGTTCAGCACCAGCCAGAGCAACCACAGCGCCAGCGACAACCAAGGAGCAGGAAACAGTCGCTTCATGGTTGCACCTCCAGCAGTGCGGCCTTGGCTTCCGGGCTCGGCACGGCGCGGGTGCCGAGCACCGCCATCACGTATTGCTGCGGATTGTTCAGGGCATCGGCTGCCGCCTGCGTGTAACGCAGCAGCGGTTCAGCCTTGAAGGTCAGCGCGATGCACAGGCCGAGCAGCAGGAAAATCGGCGTGCATTCCAGTTTGCGCAGCAGCGGCGATGGTCGTTCTTCTGGTGACCAGAAGCGCTGGATCCCCAGCCGCGAGAACGCCATCAGCGAGCCGAGTCCGGTCAGGATAAGCAGGGCCAGCAACGCCCAGGCGGCATTCGAAATCGGTTCGCCAGCGCCGAGGCCAAGCGGATTGAGCAGGGCGCCGATCAGGCTCAGCTTGCCGATGAACCCGGACAGCGGTGGCATGCCGATAATCAGCAGCGCGCAGGCAATGAAGCTCAGACCGAGGAAGGCCATGGTCCACGGGATCACCTGACCGACTACCGCTTTCTGATCGTCGTCGAGGTTGATGCCCTTGACCGGTCGTTGCCATTGCTGCGGACGTGGGAGCAGCTCGTTTTCGTCTTCCAGTGGAACTTCGATGGCGGTACGCGAGCGTTCGATCAATTCGGCCAGCAGGAAAAGCGCGCTCAATGCCAGGGTCGAGCTGACCAGATAGAACAGCGCTGCGCCGATCAGGTTCGGTTGGGCGAAACCCACGGCCGACAGCAAAATCCCCGCCGACACCAGAATGCTCAGACTGGCCATGCGTTCCAGGCGTTGCGCGGCAATGATCGCCACGCCTGCGCCGGCCATGGTGGCCATGCCGCCGTAGATCAGCCAGTCACCGCCGAAGTAAGCCGAAGCGCCCGCTTGGCCGGAGAACAGCAGCGTCCACAGGCGCAGCAAGGTGTAGACGCCGACCTTGGTCATGATCGCGAACATGGCTGCCACCGGCGCGCTGGCCGAGGAATAGGCCGGCACCAGCCAGAAGTTCAGCGGCCACATGCCGGCCTTGGCCAGGAAGGCCACGGCCAGAATCCCCGCGCCGGCGTGCAGCAGGCCACGGTCGGCCTCAGGCACCAGAGGAATCTTCAACGCCAGATCCGCCATGTTCAGCGTGCCGGTCACGCCGTAGATCAACGCCGCGCCAATCAGGAACAGCGACGAGGCCAGCAGATTGATCGAGATGTAATGCAACCCCGACGAGACCCGCGCCCGGCCCGAGCCGTGAAGCAGCAGGCCGTAGGACGCGGCCAGCAATACCTCGAAGAACACGAACAGGTTGAACAGGTCTGCCGTCAGGAACGCGCCGTAGAGGCCCATCAGCTGTATCTGGAACAACGCGTGGAAGCTCGACCCGGCGCCGTCCCAGCGGGCCATGGCGAACAGCAGGGCACTGACGCAGATGATCCCGGTCAGCACCAGCATCAATGCCGACAGACGATCGACCACCAGCACAATGCCGAACGGCACCTGCCAGTTGCCCGGCAGGTACACGCCGATGGAGCCGGGCACGCCGGTGGTCTGGGTCCATTGCAACAGCATCACCGAAATACCGAGGCCGAGGAGGCTGGAGAACAGGTTGATTTTCGCCTTCAGCGGACGGTGCTTTTCGCCGAGCATCAGCATGATGGCGGCGGTCAGCAGCGGCAGCAGGATCGGTGCGGCGATCAGGTGAGTCATCGCCGTCATTCCTTGGGCTCCCTTCCGTCAACGTGGTCGGTGCCGGTCAGGCCCCGTGAGGCTAGCAACACCACCAGAAACAATGCGGTCATGGCGAAGCTGATGACGATGGCCGTCAGCACCAGCGCCTGGGGCAGCGGGTCGGTGTAATTGAGCAGGTCCTGCGGTACGCCGTCCTTGATGATCGGCTCCTTGCCGATGAACAGGCTGCCCATGCTGAAGATGAACAGATTGACACCGTAAGACAGCAGGCACAGGCCCATCACCACCTGGAACGTCCGTGGTCGCAGGATCAGCCACACTCCGGACGCGGCGAGTACGCCGATGGCGATTGCGATGACTTCTTCCATCAGACGGCTCCTTTGGCGGCAGCGGTTTTGTGGCCCCGGACCGATTGGTGGGCGAGGGCGGTGAGGATCAGCAAGGTCGAGCCGACCACCACGGCGTAGACGCCGATATCGAAGAACAGCGCGCTGGCGATATGGATGTCACCCAGCAGCGGCACGCTGAAATGCCAGGTGTGGGTGGTCAGGAACGGGTAGCCGACCGCCATCGCCCCAAGACCGGTAACGATAGCGAAGAGCAGACCGGTGCCCATCCAGCGCAGCGGCCGCAGGCTCATTTGCGCCTCGACCCACTGGGTGCCGGCGACCATGTATTGCAGGATGAACGCCACCGACATCACCAGACCGGCGACGAAGCCGCCACCCGGCTGGTTGTGCCCGCGCATGAACAGGTAGAACGACACCACCAGCGCAATCGGCAGCAACAGGCGCACCAGCACCGCCGGCACCATCATGAAACCGAGCGCGGTGTCGCTGGCCGAGCGCGGGTTGACCAGATCGGTGACCACGTCGGGGGCGAGCAGGCGTTGCTGGGCCGGCAGTTGCAGGCTTTCTTTCGGTGGGCGGAAACGACGCAGCAGGGCGAATACGGTCAGTGCCACGGCGGCGAGCACGGTGATTTCGCCCAGGGTGTCGAAACCACGGAAATCCACCAGCATCACATTGACCACGTTGCTGCCGCCGCCCTCGGGCAGGGCACGGCTCAGGTAAAACGAGGAAATATCGTTCGGCGTCTGCCGGGTCAGCATCGCATAGGACAGCAGCGCCATGCCGCCGCCGACGGCAATCGACAGCAACAAGTCGCGCAGACGCCGCACTCGCGCCTTGCGCAGGCTGCTCGGCAGCGGCGAAACCTCTTCGATCCGCCGTGGCAGCCAACGCAGGCCGAGCAGGATCAGTACGGTGGTCACCACTTCGACCACCAGCTGTGTCAGGGCCAGATCCGGCGCCGAGAACCAGACGAAGGTCACGCAGGTCATCAGTCCGCAGACGCTGACCATGGTCAGGGCGGCGAGCCGGTGATACTTGGCCTGCCAGGCGGCGCCGAGAGCACAGGCGATTGCCAGCAGCCACAGGGTCACGAACACGATCGAGCCCGGGATCTTCGGCCGGTCGCCCCAGCTCAGGCTGCTGTGCAGCATCGGGATCAGGCCGGCCAGCACTGCCGCCAATACCATCAGGAATAGCTGGGTTTGCAGACGCTTGGTGCCGATCCGCCGCTCCAGCCGCCGGGCCAGGCGCATCATCGCCACCAGACTGCGCTCGAACATTCGCTTGCCGTTGAAGCGTCCGGCCAATGGCGGGTACTTGAAGCGCCCGCGCTTGAGCTGATTGCGCAGCAGCAGATACAGCACGATGCCGCCGGACATGGCGATCAGGCTCATGATCATCGGTGCATTGAGACCGTGCCAGATCGCCAGACTGTATTGCGGCAGCTCGCCACCCACCACTGGCAATGCCGCAGCGGCGAGCAGCGGCCCGACGATTTGAGCCGGGAAAATGCCCACCAACAGACAGGTAAATACCAGCAGTTCAACCGGCGCCCGCATCCAGCGTGGCGGCTCGTGCGGCGTATGCGGCAAGTCGGTGGCAGTCGGGCCGAAGAACACATCAACGGTGAAGCGCAGCGAGTAGGCCACGCTGAACATGCCGGCGATGGTCGCGACGATCGGCAGGCTGGTTTCAACCCACGCCGTGGCATTGATGAACACGGTTTCGGCGAAGAACATTTCTTTCGACAGGAAACCGTTGAGCAGTGGAACGCCGGCCATGGATGCACTGGCGACCATGGCCAGAGTGGCGGTAAACGGAATCAGCTTGAACAGACCATTGAGCTTGCGGATGTCGCGGGTGCCACTTTCGTGGTCGATGATCCCGGCGGCCATGAACAGCGAAGCCTTGAAGGTCGCGTGGTTGAGAATGTGGAACACCGCGGCCACGGCGGCCAGGGGACTGTTCAGGCCCAGCAGCAGCGTGATCAGGCCGAGGTGGCTGATGGTCGAGTAGGCCAGCAAACCCTTGAGGTCGTTCTGGAACATCGCGCAATACGCGCCGAGCAGCAGCGTGGCGGCACCGGCGCCGCTGACGATATAAAACCATTCTTCGCTGCCGGACAGCGACGGCCACAACCGTGCCAGCAGGAAAACCCCGGCCTTGACCATGGTCGCCGAGTGCAGGTACGCCGAAACCGGTGTTGGCGCCGCCATCGCGTGCGGCAACCAGAAGTGGAAGGGGAACTGGGCGCTTTTGCTGAGGGCGCCGATAAGAATGAGGGGAAGCAGGATAGGGTAGAGGGCATGTGCGCGAATCAGATCGCCGGCGGCCAGGACCTTGTCCAGGTCATAGCTGCCGACGACATGGCCGAGGATCATGACCCCCGCCAGCAGGCACAATCCCCCGGCGCCGGTGACCATCAACGCCATGTACGCACCACGGCGCGCGTCGTGGCGGTGGTGCCAGTAGCCGATCAGCAGGAACGAGAAGAGGCTGGTCAGTTCCCAGAAGAACACAATCTGGATCAGGTTGCCGGAGATCACCAGCCCGAGCATGGCGCCCATGAACGCCAGAAAGAATGCGAAGAAACGCGGCACCGGATCGTCCGGCGACATGTAATAACGGGCATATAGGGAAACGAGGGTGCCGATGCCCAGCACCAGCATTGAGAACAGCCAGGCGAAGCCGTCCATGCGCAGAACGAAGTTCAGGCCCAGGCTGGGCAGCCATGTGAATTCTTCGCGAATTACGCCGCCATGAGCGATCTGCGGGTACAGCATCGCGACCGAGACAGTGCCGATCAACGCGACCAGACCTGCCAGCAGGGATTCGGCGTTACGTGCGTTGTGCGGCAGCACGGCTGCCAGACAACTGCCCAGAAAAGGCAGAAGCAGTAGAACTATCAGAGACATAGGCTTCTAATCTGCGGAAGTTTGTGAAGCATCATACGTGCCAGCTCCCGGATCGCCAAACGCGAGGATGTCTCTGAATCCTACAAAGTAGCCGTAAAACCCGCGTTTAGCCTTCGGTCTCGTGCTCCAATTCTTCCGTGACCGTTTGTGTCTCTTTGCCTTTGGTCTTCAATTCACTGACGATTACCGCCGCCACGATCAGCCCCGCACCCACCAACGCAATCGCTGGCAGACGCTCCCCCGCGATACGCCCAACGATCCCGGCCCACACCGGCTCACCGGCGTAGATCAAGGTCGCCCGGGTCGGCGAAACGCTTTTCTGCGCCCAGTTCATCGCCACCTGAATCGCCGCACTCATCGCGCCCAGCCCCAGGGCGGTGCTCAGCAACAGCCACGAAAAATCCGGAATCGCCTCACCGGTCGGCACCACCATCAAGAACGACAGCACCGAAGTCGTCGCCAGTTGCACCACGGTTACGCGGCGCACATCGACCTGCCCGGCATAGTTGCTGATCAGGATGATTTCGGCCGCTATCGCGATGGCGCTGATCAGCGTGGCGATTTCACCGGGGCTGAAATTCAGTGAAGCCCCGGATGGCCCGGAAAGCAGCATCAGCCCGGCAAACGCCAGCATGATGCCGATGCTCGGCATTAAACTCGGGCGCCGACCGAGCACCAGCCATTGCAGCAGTGGCACGAACGGCACATACAGCGCGGTGATGAACGCCGACTGGCTGCTGGGAATGCTCTGCAGACCAACGGTCTGCAAGCCATAACCGAGCATGATCGCCACGCCGATAAAGGCACCGGCCTTGAGTTCGAACAGGGTCAGTTCACGCAGGTGTTTCCACGAGAACAGCGCCACGATGCTCGCGGCGGCGGCAAAGCGCAGACCGACGAAAAACATCGGGCCGCTGACCGTCATGGCGTGCTGCACCAGCAGGAAGGTGCCGCCCCAGAGCATGGTGATCAGCACCAGCACGCACTCGGCTTTGCTGAACCGGTGAAACCGCAGGGGAGTTTGGGAGGAGTTGGCTGACGTCATGACCTTGCGCACTATTTAGGAAGAGACGCACAATGCGCCAAATGTTGCGCAGTATACTGCCCAGTCCCAGCCAGTGAGCAATATAGTGCACAGAGATTCCATTCAGCGGGCTTCGGTCCTGCAACACGTCAGCCAGAATGTCCGGCGCCTGCGCCACGCCGCCGACATGAGCCAGACGGCCCTCGCGGAAAAATCCGGGGTCAGCCGGCGGATGCTGGTGGCCATCGAGGCCGGCGAAAAGAATGTCAGCCTGACCACCCTCGACCGTGTCGCCGAAGCCCTCGAAGTAGCCTTCAGCGATCTGATCCAGGCCCCGGACAATCGCGATCCCGGCCGTATCAACGAACTGGCCTGGGCTGGCAGCATCCCCGGCAGCAAAGCCGTTTTGCTGTCCAAGGCCAGCGCCACCCGTGCAGTGGAACAGTGGGAATGGTGCCTGCAACCCGGCGAGGTTTATCCTTCGCAGCCGGACGCCGAAGGCTGGAGCGAACAGATTTTCGTGTTCGAGGGCTGCCTGACGCTGATGCTCGGCGACCAACCCCAACAGATTGCAGCCGGGGAGTTTTTCATGTTCGCCAGCAATCAGCCGCACACCTATCGCAACGATGGGGAAGTGGCGGCGCGTTTCGTGCGCAATGTGGTGATCTGACTGACACAGAACCCGACAGCGGATCGCGTCGGCAGGAGAAAAAAGTCGCGTCCGTCTAGACGTCCTCGCGGCGTCTGAATGACACTGGCCCGAGCCTATCCTCAGTTGCGAGACCGGCATGACTCAATCCGATACGACCGCCCTGCGTCACGCCGACATTCTGATTGTCGGCGGCGGCCTGAGCGGCACGATGCTGGCGGTGCAATTACTGCGTTTGCCGGGTCGCAGAAAAATCCTGGTGATCGAGCCCCGGGCCGAGTTGGGCCGGGGCGAAGCGTACAGTGCGGTGGAGCTGGGCCATACGCTCAACGGCAACGCAGCCCGGATGAGCGTCGATCCGGACAATGCCGATGACCTGACTCAGTGGCTGACCGATCACATCGCCGGCGGCGGTTGGCCGGAGTCGGATCAGCAACATGTGCCGGTCAGCGAACTGTTTCCACCGCGGGGGCTGTTCGGTGTGTACGTGCAACAGCGTCTTGCCGAAGCGCAGCAGGTGGGCGCGCAACAGGGGGCGACGGTCGAGCATGTGCGCGCCGAAGTGGTCGATGTTCAGGCCTCCAGCGATTCCGTGCAGCTCACCTTGAATGACGGTCAGCAACTGCGCGGCGCTTTTGCAGTGTTGGCGACCGGGATGTTCCCGGCGGCCCGCACACCGCAAAAGGAGTCCAGCGGCCTTAATGCAGCGGCGCTGGATCCGTGGGATGTCGCGGCCATGCGCCAGCTTGATCCGCAGTCGACGGTACTGATCATCGGCTCCGGCCTGACCATGGTCGATGCCGTGGTGTCGCTGGAGCAGGCCGGGCATCGCGGGCCGATCGAGGTGTTTTCCCGGCATGGGTTGCTGCCCCATGTCCGTCGACAACCGCCCGCATGGGTGGACTTCCTCGCTGAAGATCACAGCATCTGCACGCCACGCCAGTTGTTGCGCGAATTGCGCCGGCATTGTCGCGACGCCATCGCACAAGGCATCGACTGGCAGGCACCGCTGGACACCGTACGTGCGCACATCGGTCGGTTGTGGAGCCAGGCCAGCGATGTGCAGCGGCGTCAGTTTGTACGTCATGTGCGGCCGTGGTGGGAAAGTCATCACCATCGTTCACCGCCGCTGAGTGCGGAACTGGTCGAGCGTCTGCACCGGGAAGGGCGATTGCGCATTCATGCGGCGTCTTACAAGGGACTTGAGTCGGCGTCGGGCGACGGGGTGAGTATCCGCGTTCGCCCTCGCGGCGAGGCTGATACCCGCGTGGTGCAGGGCGCGGCATTGATCAATTCCAGCGGCATCGAATACGACTGGCGCCGGGTCGCACGACCTTTGCCGCAGCAATTATTGGCGCGCGGTCTGGTTCGTCCGGGGCCGTTGGCGCTGGGCATTGCGGCGGCGGTGGACGGCGCTGTGCTGGATGAAGAGGGTCGGGTCTCGAACCGCTTGTTCGCCATGGGCCCGCCGTTGCGCGGCATGTGGTGGGAAAGTACTGCCGTGACCGATGTGGCAGCGCAGGCCAAGGCACTGGCCGCGCGACTGTTGCGCTGATGCCCGAATGCAAGAAACCCCGCTTCGGCGGGGTTTCCTGTTTCTGGCAGCTCAAACCGGTCACTCAGTAGCGCTGATATTTGGAACCGAATTCCGGACGGTTTTCCGCGACGTACAGTTTGGTCTGTTCGGCATTTTGTTGCAGGTTGAGGTTGCCTTTGTGTTCGGCATCAATGCCGACGGTGTCGACGTTCAGGGTGCCGGACTGGCCAACGGTCGCAGCCGCGACAACCGGAGTGCTGGCGTGTGGGGCAGCGATGGCGGAGGTGGCGCCGATCAGGGAAACGATGAAGCCAAGTGCGATGATGTCTTTCATGATGTTGCTCCAGGGAGTGGGGAGAAGATGGGGCCCACTCTAGTGCTGGAGAGATTTAATGTGAAAACACCCTTGCGCATAGTCGTTATCGAAGGCGTTGATGCCTGATCAGCGCGGTAGGGTATTGCTCAGCCAACGCTGGCGCATCTGCTCCAGACGACCATCGGCCCGCAGCGTATCCAGCGCCTGCTGCCAGCGTGCGACCTGTTTCGGATCGGTCTGCGGCGAAAAGGCAATGTAGGTGTTCTGTTTCATCAACGGGATCTGGTACTGCAAGCGCGCCGGCTCGATGCCTTGTTCGCGGGCCAGGGCAGCCTTGGACCAGGTATCGGAGACCACGAAATCGGTACGCCCCAGGCTGAACAGCCGCATCATCTGCTCCGGGGTTTCCACGCCGTAGAGGTTGTTCAGGTCTTGCCCTTGCAGATAGCTGTAGACCAGCCATTTGCGCGGCACGGTGATCCGGCCCATATGATCGGCTTCACGCAGACTGTGCACGGGAGGCTGGAGATTGTCGCGGGCGTACAGCGCGGTTTCGACTTCGATCAGCGGCCCGACCCATTGATAGCGATCGTCACGGTCGTCGGTCCGCAGCACGGTGAATACGCCGGTGTCGGGGGTATCGCTGGCCACGCGCAGGGCGCGCAGCAACGGGACTTGTTGCAGGTGGATGCGATCGCCGGTCTGGGTCGCCAAGGCCTGTACCACGTCCACCCCGAATCCTGCGAGTTGATTGCCTTGCATGAAATGCAGGGGCGGGTGGTTGTCGGTAAGCAGTTGCAGATCCGCCGCGCTGGCCGTCAGGGCCAGCACGGACAGCAGACAGGCGGCAAATCGTTTCATGGATCGTCCCTGAACAAATCAATCGCGCAGCTTAGTACGCGCCACGACGGCTGTCGTGGGGAAACAGCGGGGCTTTTGTGTCAGAGAACAAGGCGGTTCGGTAGTGAACGCTGCGGGGGCTGAGCGCCCCCGGCAGGAATCGACAACGGCGGGTCTAAACGATCAGTAACGCTGGTACTTGGAACCGAACTCGGGACGGTTCTCGGCGACCAGCACGCTGCGAGTCGAACGTTCGCGCAGTTCCTGCAAGCGATCCGCACCCCCTTCGGCGACACGTTCGCGCAACTCTTGCAAACGGTCCGCGCCACCTTCGGCAACGCGATCTTTCTGCAGGTTTTCCGAGCCGTATTCGGCGACCAGCGGCTGGGAGCTGGCGGACGCCAGGTCGGCCAGGGCCAGGCCGCCGAGCAGACTGATGGCGAGTACCAGGGATTTCGAGGATTTCAACATGGTGTTTCTCCTTGCGTCTGAGATGAGTGAGCCAGTGCTTTCTGGTGGGTTCATTCAAACGCGAGGGTGTATCGCTGGTATGTGGTGTTGCGGCCCGAAAACACGGGTTACGTATCTGCGTGGCGAATTTATACAGAGCGATACAAATCCATCAGGATTCGGCGAGCATCTCTACGGCGAAGGAGAAAACATAACCTTCGTTGCGCACGGTCTTGATGTAAGTCGGCTCGCGGGAGTCGTCCAGCAGACGCTGGCGCAGGCGACTGACCAGCAAATCGATGGAGCGGTCGAACAGGTCGGCGTCGCGGCCCTGGGTCAGGTTGAGCAACTGGTCGCGGCTGAGCACCCGTTGCGGATGGTCGAGAAACACCCGGAGCAGGCGATACTCGGCGCCGCTGAGGGCGACCATGGTGTCGTCTTCATCGAGCAAATGACGGGCGGTGGTGTCCAGGCGCCAACGGCCGAACGCCAGCAGGCGCCCGGTTTCGGTGATCAGCAGATTGGGTGGCAGCATTCGCGTGCGGCGCAGCACGGCATTGATCCGCGCCAGCAGTTCGCGGGCGGCGAAGGGTTTGGTCAGGTAATCGTCGGCGCCCATTTCCAGGCCGAGGATGCGGTCGGTCTGGTCGTCGCGGGCGGTAAGCATCAGGACCGGGATCGCCTTGTGCTTGCCGGCGCGCAACTCGCGGCACAGCACCAGCCCGTCATCGCCGGGGAGCATGATGTCGAGCACGATCAGGTCGACCGTGTTGGCTTCCAGAAAACTGCGCATCTGCCGGCCATCGGCGACCACGGTGCTGCGCAGGCCGTTCTTGGTCAGGTAATTGCCGACCAGCTCGCGGATCTCGCGGTCATCGTCGACGATCAGAATGTGGTTGATGTGATCCATGGTTCACACTCTTTTTGTGGGAGCGGGCTTGCTCGCGAAAGCGGTCCGTCAGTCAACAAAGATGCTGAGTTCGATGGCCCCTTCGCGGGCAAGCCCGCTCCCACAGTGTTATGGGATGGCCTGAAGAATGGGGCTCCAGGCTTATGCATTGATGGTGTCAGGACACCACGCGATAGCACGGCACATACGCCGCGCCGCCCGGCAGTTTCATTCGGTGCTGGGCGACGAAGGCTTTGAGCAGCAGATCGAGCGGCTGCATGATCGCGGCGTCGCCACGGATCTGGTACGGCCCGTGTTCCTCAATCAGGCGAATGCCCTTGTCCTTGACGTTGCCGGCGACGATCCCGGAGAACGCGCGGCGCAGGTTGGCTGCCAGTTCATGGGGCGGCTGGTCGCGGTGCAGCTTGAGGTTGGCCATGTTTTCGTGGGTCGGGTCGAACGGGCGCTGGAAGCCCTCGTCGATCTTGAGCAACCAGTTGAAGTGGAACGCGTCGGCACGTTCGCGGCGGAACTGCTTCACGGCCTTGAGGCCCGCGGTCATCTGCCGCGCCACTTCGGCCGGGTCGTCGATGATGATTTCGTAGTGCTTCTTCGCTGCTTCGCCGAGGGTCGCCGTGACGAAAGCGTCGAGCTGTTCCAGGTATGGCGCGGCATGTTTCGGCCCGGTCAGGATCACCGGGAACGGCAGGCCGGCGTTGTCCGGGTGCATCAGGATGCCCAGCAGGTACAGGAATTCTTCGGCGGTGCCGGCGCCGCCCGGGAAGATGATGATGCCGTGGCCGACGCGGACGAAGGCTTCCAGACGTTTTTCGATGTCCGGCAGGATCACCAGCTCGTTGACGATCGGGTTCGGCGCTTCGGCGGCGATGATGCCCGGCTCCGTCAGGCCCAGGTAGCGGCCGCCGTGAATGCGCTGTTTGGCGTGGGCAATCGTCGCGCCTTTCATCGGACCTTTCATCACGCCCGGGCCGCAGCCGGTGCAGATGTCGAGGCTGCGCAGGCCCAGTTCGTGGCCGACTTTCTTGGTGTATTTGTATTCTTCGGTGTTGATCGAGTGGCCGCCCCAGCACACGACGATTTTCGGCTCGACGCCCGGACGCAAGGTGCGCGCGTTGCGCAGCAAGTGGAAGACGTAGTCGCTGATGCCCTGGGAGGTGCTGAGGTCAATGCTCAGGGCATCGAGTTCGTTTTCGGTGTAGACGATGTCGCGCAGGGCGCTGAACAGCATTTCCCGGGTGCTGGCGATCATTTCGCCGTCGACGAAGGCGTCGGCCGGGGCGTTCAGCAGTTCCAGGCGTACACCGCGATCCTGCTGATGGATGCGGATTTCGAAGTCTTTGTAGGCTTCAAGGATGGTTTTTGCGTTGTCGACATGCGCGCCGGTGTTGAGGATGGCCAGGGCGCACTGGCGAAAGAGGGTGTAGGTGCTGCCGGTTCCGGCCTGGCTCAGTTGCTGAACTTCACGTTGGGAAAGGGTTTCGAGGCTGCCTTTCGGGCTGACCGAGGCATTGATTACGTGTCGTTGGGTCATGCAGTGATCCTTAAAACGATGTCATTGCCGACATGGCCAATGGCATCCGAATAGTGTGTATCCATGAATGAAGATGGCACGATCTGCGTGGTATCGCCATGTCCCCGTTGGACGTTGAAAAGATGAAAAGGCGCTCCAGCATAGCTAAATCCGCCTCAGAGGCGATAATGCGCAGCCTCTTTTTAACTCAAGCCATGGAAGCCTGTCGCGATGTTCGAGATTCAACCGATCGATGCCGTCACTTATCGCCAGCAGACCCGGCGCAGCACGCTGATCATCGCGGTGCTGTTTCTGGTGCTGGCGATGGTGTTTTCGACTGCGGCAGTGGCACTGTTCGGCGAGCCGGGCGGGGATAACCTGCGATTCAATGTCGGCGGGGTGTTTGGCGCATTCCTGCTGACGGCGGCGTTGCTGCGCGGGCGTTTCTGGAATCAGACCTGGATGGCCCCGGCGGTGTACGGCTGGCGGCTCAAGCGCAGCCTGATGAGTGTCACCAACGTGATGCATCAGGTGACGGCGGCGGTGGAGAAGGGCGATCCGGTGGCGATGAAGGTGCTGCGTTTCTACCACCTGGGCCTGACCCAGATGCATGAGCTGGACGGCAACTCCAGCGATCACGCGCAATTGCACCGGGAAGTCGAAGCACACAAGGCGCGGATGGAGGCGCTCGGCCTGGACACCGATCAGCCGCGCCTCGATCCGGCCTGGCTGGAAACCTTGAAAGCGCGTTAAAACGGAATGCGCGCGGCGCGTCCAAGTTTCCAGCGGCGAATCAGACGCCCGTAGACCAGCAGGTTGACCATCAGCACCACGCTGCCCAGTACCAGCTGAATCTGCGGTGTCAGCCCGGCCGGGTAGATGATCGGCCACACGTAATGTTCGATGAAACCGCCGGCGTACTCGGTCTGCCCGGCAGCGTGGCGCATCAGGTTTTCCCAATAGGTCAGTGGACAGGTCAGGTGCAATACCTCGACCGCCACGCCCCAGGCCGCCGCCGGCAAGTGCAGCCAGAACAATCGTGGCCACTTGAGCACCAGCAGCCCGCCGAACAGCACGAACAGAATGAACAGCAAATGAAACAGCACCAGCCCGTCGCCGGCTATTCGATACAGCATGTCGTCTCCCTGACGCGTGTGTGAATGGTTGCCATGTTACGCCGGTAAACGGCTGCCAGAAGGAAGGTTTTGCGCCAACTGCGCAAGATTGTTCAAGCCATCCACGGGCGTTTGTTGGCAGAGTCCGGGGTCTTGTCTCACGGTTGAAGAGTGTTATGTCTGACTCATTAATGCCGCGCAGTGCCTTTCTTCGCGGAGCCGCGGCGATCATGCCGTTATCCCTGGCCACCGCGCCCTGGGGGCTGCTGGCCGGTTCCATGGCGATCGAAGCCAACCTCACGCCGCTGCAAGGGCAGGGCCTGTCGAGCATCGTGTTCGCCGGCGCGGCACAGTTGGTGGCGATCGGCATGCTCAAGGGTGGCGCGGGGATTTTTTCGATTCTGCTGACGACCTTGCTGCTGACGTCGCAGCATTTGCTCTACGGCATGAGCATGCGCCACGTGATTTCGCCGTTGCCGGGGCGCTGGCGCATCGGCCTGGGCTTTTTGCTCACCGATGAACTGTTCGCCCTGACCAGTCAGCACGACCGCGAGCAGTTCAATCGCTGGTACGCGTTGGGCGTCGGTCTGACGTTCTACATCGCCTGGAACCTCTTCACTCTGGCCGGCATCGTGCTTGGCAGCAGCATTCCGGGGCTTGAACACCTGGGGCTGGACTTCTCGATTGCCGCAACTTTCATCGCCCTGATCACCCCGGTTGTGCGCAATGTACCGACAGTGGTTTGCGTGGCGGTGTCGCTGTTCTGCTCGGTGCTGTTCAGTTATTGGCAGTGGGGCTCGGCGCTGGTGCTGTCGGGACTGGCGGGTATGACTGCCGGGTTTATCTGCAACAAGTTGTATCGGGAGCGCACATGATGGTCTGGGCAGTGATTATCGGCATGGGGATTCTGGTGTTCCTGAACCGTTACGTGTTTCTCGAACCGCGCTTGCCGGTGCGTCTGAGCAGCAACGCACGGCAGTTTCTCGGTTTTGCCGTGCCGGGCATGTTGACCGCAATTTGCGGGCCGATTGTATTCATGCCGGACAAACAACTGAATCTGCAGTGGGATAACCCTTATCTGCTGAGTTCACTCGTGGCAATCGGCCTGGTGATCTACACACGCAATACGTTACTCAGCATGCTGTTGAGCATGGCGTTCTTCTTTCTATTGCGCTGGTGGCTATAAGTTGCGGGTGTTCTACGCTTAATGGATGAATTTGATTAGCGAGGTGAACATGGCAACCGAGCAGAAACGTCCCGAAGAAGATGATGAACCGAGTGAAGAAGAGATCGAGCGGGAGAAACACAAGGAGCAGACCTGGAAGCATGACGACAGCCGAGAGTTGTCCGACCGTGATCAGGAACGCCCGCTGAAACCCTGAACGCCACAACGAAAAAGCCCCGCGATCGCGGGGCTTTTTCGTTTCATCAAAGATCTTCCAGCTGCGTGAAATCGGGGTGGGAGGCCCGATAACCCAAAGTCTTGTCGATCCAGGCATTCAGCTCGTTGACCATCACCGGCGGGTGGCAGGGGTAGTTTTCGAGGGTGGCGCGCAGGATACGGTCGATATCGGGTACGTCACGCAGGTTTCGAGTCTTGATGTAGTGGGCGATAAAACAGTCGAGTTGAAAGCGTTCTGTCGTGGACAGATGAATACACTCCAGGCCGATGACCTGTTTGATTGCAAAATCGTCGCGCAACTTAGTTCTCTGCAAGGTTTGTTAAGTTTGTGGGGTATTCCTGGTTTTACTGACTCTTTGGTCAGCTGGTATGCCAATAGGAAATGCGGCGCGCATGCTATCCGTAGTGTTTCTAAAAGTATGTATGGCGATTGAAATGTCAGACAGGCGGTTAGTTCACTCAAACGACTGTGTCAGCGCCGTGTTTCGCGAATGAAACACCGTGTGTAACGCGCAGGATTCAATTCGTGGATGGCTGCTCTTGATAACGTACCGCGCCGGCATTTATTTACGTCACCGCTTCAATCAATTCAGCACCCTGATTGCGGGAGTTACCGACCGCTTTGCCGACTTTGTGCCATTCAAACGCTTCGCTGGGCTCGGCCTCGAACAACAGCATCTGCTCGGCGCGCTCCGTGGGTGTGGCGGGATCGAGCCATTCCAGCACCCGATCGGCGCTCAGCACGATCGGGCGCCGGTCGTGCACATCGAGGAGGCCACCTTCGCTGTTGGCAGTGATGATGACGAAGCCGTCGTCGTCCCGTGGAGGTTCGCCGGGTGTCGGAAGCTGGCCGATGGCGGCGCAGAAAACCGGCTGATGATCGGCCCGACGAATCAGCCACGGCTGTCGGCTCTTGTCGGGCCCGTCGACCCACTCGAACCAGTTGTCGACCGGCACGATCAGTCGATGGCGCCAGATCGCTCGAAAGAACGGCCCATGAGCGACTTTTTCCACCCGCGCGTTGATCGGCGCCGCGCGATCCTTCGCCCAGTGCGGGCGCCAGCCCCAGCGCAGATTGTCGGCGTACAGCCGTTGCTGGTACTGGTGAAGGATCGCCAGTGACGTGGTGGGCGCGGCGTTGTAATGCGCCAGCGGTGCGTCGCCAACGTGATTGATCAGCGCATCGGGAATGCTCAGCACCGCGACGAAATCGTGAATGCCCCGGTATTGCGACAGTCTTCCGCACATTGGCCGACCCTCCGGCGAACAGCTGCCTGAAGGTTTGAGCTTAGTTGCACGGATCAATCCTTGCTGCCCTGGCCGGTGAGTGCGAGCGCCTGAACCAAATCCTGTGTATCTTTATCCAACCTCGGCCCATCTCATTGGGTCGCAGGGAGGCAACAGCGGCGAGGGAGTTTTGCCATTCGACAACATGACCGCAACGGTCGGGCTCAAGGCAAAACATGACACAGTGGTTCAAGCTTTTCTGCGCGATGGCGGTGGCCGTCGGGTTGGCCGGATGCATCGCCGCTCCCATCGAAATGACCCCGCAGACCGAGGCCCGGCTCAAAGAACAGGCGCCTGTGCGGTTTCTGTTGACCTTCGATGACGGGCCCAGCGCGTCGAGTTTTTTCAATCCCACCGACACTGTGCTCGACAGCCTCAAGGACAACCCGCTGCAACCGGGCATCAAAGCGGTGTTTTTTGTCCAGACCGGCGCGCCCCGGGCGGGCAATAGCGAGATCGGCCGGCGAGTCATGCGCCGCGAGCACGCTGAAGGGCATGTTCTGGGCTTTCACACCGCCACCCATTGGCACACCAATCATCGATTGCTCGACCCGGATGAACTCGAAACTTCGCTGACCAACGGTTCGGCGGATATCGCGGCGATCACCGGCGCGCCGCCAACGTTGCTGCGTCCGCCGTTCTGGAATTACGACAAACGCACTTTCGCCGCCTATCAGCAGCACCATATGCGGGTGTTGCTGACCGACCTTAGCGCCAACGATGGCAAGATCTGGGGCTTCAACGCCAGCCCCCGGCGGCGGGCGAACATGCTGCGTCAGCTGTCGGAAGTCCGCGAACAGATAGCCCTCGGCGAATTGCCAACAGTGGACGGGGTAATTCCGGTGGTGGTGACCTTCCATGACCTCAATCGCTACACCGCTCGACACACTCGTGAGTACTTGCAGATTCTGCTCGACAGCGCCGCCGCCACCGGTGTGCGACTGGCGGACAAACCGTTCTATGACGATCGCGCGGCGCTTGAAAAAGCCGCGCTGGCGCGCACCGTGCAAGAGTCGTCGAAACCGGTGAACCTGCCGGGAATCTGGAACTGGATCTGGGATCACGACGCTCACTGAGTGCGGCGAATTGAAGATGTGAAGCCGTTGGCAAATTTTGCGGTGGGCGGCGCAAACAGAGCGGCCAAAGCTCATCTATGCTCATTGGGTCGCCCGAGCCAACGCCTGTGAGGCGCGCCCCCATGATTGCCATTGCCGACATTTGCCGCATCGTCGAATCCGGCTTTTCGCCGTTGTGTTGCGATTGCACCGAAACGGCGCAGGGCCTCTTGCAGATCAAGGTTTACGAACCCGACAGCGGGCGCGTCAATCTGTTGCTCAACGGGGTTTCCCCGGAGCACCTGGTCACCATTCGTGACATCTCCAACTTCATCGGTGAATTGCGCACGGAAATGAGCGCCGGACGCCGGGCTTTCGCCGGCTAAGGATCAAAGACGTCGTCGAAAGGCGCGAATGATGCTCAACGTGGCTTCACCGACGTTCAGATTCTGCACCGCATCGAGCGGGTGCCAGAGACAGTCGACGATTTCATTCAGCGGGCGAACCTGATCGATGTTCAGCACCGACGCCTCGTAGACGTGGTGGCGGGTGCTGCCATTCTGTAACTCCATCAGATAAAGCATGTCGTCGCTGTCCAGTCCGGTCTCTTCTCTGAGTTCACGAGCGGCTGCCTGCGCGCGGGTTTCTCCCGGCTCGACGGTGCCCCCTGGCAGGGTCCAGCGGCACCTGGGTTTGCGCACCAGGAGAATGTGTCGATCCTGCTCGCAGATGACGGTTGCTCGTACTTTCATGTGTCACCAGAATGCCGTTTGTCATAAAACTGTCATGAAGTAGCAATATTTGGGCCGTTGCCGGTTTAGAGCTTCTGAGTGCCGGACAGTGGCAAAAGTGCCGGGGGCTTGACGCGGCGCGGTGCGACGTCCGGTCGGCACGCGAGCGCGTTGCGGGTGTAAGGTGGAAAAGTTCGTTACCAGACAGGAGGTGCCTATGAGCATGGCGATGCTGAACAAAATGCACATGAATGGCTACGACGTACTCAGCGTGAACAACGGCCCGTGGCGGGTCTGCACGCAGGGTGACCGGCTCGCTTCGTTTGCCAGTCGCGAGGAAGCGCTGGCGTATGCCGCCGCGTTGCCGGGGTACAAAAGCCGCGCACGCGGTCGCAAGGCAGACTGAGGGTCTGTAAAGAAAAAGCCCCGGTTGTCCGGGGCTTTTTGCTGTGGACAGTGTGAGGTTCAGTGGACTTTGGTTCGGCTGATGGCGCGGGCTTTCACTTCCCGGGCATACAGTTGCAGGCGCTCCTCATCGCTTTGCAGCACCTCGCAGGATCGCAGCACCGCCTGGGCGTCCGCTTCGTTGCCCGACTGGCGCAGTTGCTCGGCGATGCGCTTGAGGTCCACCGCCGACCATCTCAGGTCCGATGCCACGCTTTGCAGGTCACGCTGAAGTTCGTGTTCGTATTCATTGAGCCGCATGATCACCTCCGGAACATTCTCGGTAAAACAGAGTAGCCGCATTTTTCCGGTGCGGGGCAAGGTCATCTGTCGATAAGCTCAATGGCCCGGTTTTCAGGGAGTACCGGCAGAGCGCTACGATGGATGTCCGAACAGTTACAAGGTACATTCGCGTTTTTTCAGATGAAGGAATCACCATGCGGATATTGATCGGGGGGATGCTGCTGGCGGCATTGGCCGGTTGTTCGTTGCCTGCGTCACTGGTGCCGGGCGAGCCAAATGTCAGCAAGACCAGCGACAAAACCCCCAAGGAATATGCCGCGTGTGTATTGCCACTGTGGCAGCAGGACGTTGCCAAGACCTCCCAGACAGCGATTTCCAACGGCTATCGGATTACCGCGCCGAGCATCGTCACCGCCGACGAGATTCTCGATGTGGTCAAGTACAAGGACGGCAGCCGTGTCTCCCTCTATCAGGGGCCGCCGTGGGCGAAGTCCGGGTCGTTGCGCAAAGCGGTGCGTGATTGCCTGTAATGGCGAAATAAAAAAGCAGAAACCGGTGATCGGTTTCTGCTTTTTTTTGACTGCTGATCGAGCTTAGTCCGAGAGGTCGATGAGCGGAATGCCGGCGCCACCGGTCTTCTTTTCCCGGCGATCCTGCATCCAGTCTTCCACTTGGCTGTTGAACCCCGGCGGTGCCTTGCGCCCGACCTTTCTGGCGATGTCGAGGATGGTCTGCTGGGCGAGGGCTTCTTCCATGCGCTTTTGCGCGGTCATCATCGCGGCGTGAATCGAGCAGGTGCCTTCCAGCGCCCAGTCCGGTGGCGAGCCGTCGAACAGCGCGCAGCGTCCGCGAATGTCCCGGCATTCGAAAATGTTCTTGCGACCATCGATGGCATTGACGATGTCGAGCAGGGTGATTTCATCCGCCGGGCGCGCCAAAGTGAAGCCGCCGCGTACGCCGCCGGTGGATTCCACCAGTTTGCCTTTGGCCAGTTTGGTGAAGATCTTCGCCAGGTAATCCAGCGGCACCCCTTGCAGTTCTGCCAGATCGCGCACGCTGGCTTCACGACTGTCACCGCCGCTGCCCACCAGAAAGGCCAGGCAGTGAATGCCGTACTCGACCCCCGCACTGTAAAGCGACATAACTATCTCCGACTGTATTTGTCGCCGATGTTATCAGGCTTATCAGTGGCAAACAAATCCGAACGCTTTGCGTGTTCAGCGATGTATATCCCGATTTTCTTGGTTTATTGCTTAATCAAAGCGTTGCGTAGGGCAGCCATGAGCGGTCTGAGCTATCGAGTTATTCGATCATAATCATCACAAAATCTGACTTGTCGGCGTTAAAGGCGACCAATACAGTCGCCGTTATCCGGTGAGCAGCCTTCCGCACTCTTGAAAAATACAGATGTGTCCGCTCCCGATGATGTGAATCCTTTAACCTCATTCAGTGACTAGGCTTCGTGCCTGGAGAGAACAATGAAACAGCACATTCTGGTAATCGGCGCAGGTTTCGGTGGCATGTGGACGGCGTTGAGCGCCACGCGTCTGGTCGACATTCACAATCGGGACAACATCGACGTCACCGTACTGGCGCCGCAGGCCGAGCTGCGCGTTCGTCCGCGTTTCTACGAGCCGAACGCCCACACGCTGGCGGCGCCGCTGGGCGATCTGTTCGATGCGGTTGGCGTCAACTTCATCAAGGGCGCGGCGAACACCATCGACGTGCAGGCGAAAACCGTGGGCTACATCGATGCAGCCGGTGCGCAACAGGTGTTCAATTACGACAAACTGGTGCTCGCCTCCGGCAGCGGCCTGGCCCTGACGGACACCCCGGGCGTGGCGCAATACGCGTTTGACGTCGACCGGATCGAAGCCGCCATCCGCCTGGAAAACCACCTGAAATCCTTGATCGACCAACCTGAGAGCCAGGCTCGAAACACCGTGGTCGTCGCCGGCGGTGGCTTCACCGGCATCGAAACCGCCACTGAAATGCCGGCGCGTCTGCGGGCCGTACTGGGCGACGATGCCAACGTTCAGGTGATCATCGTTGACCGTGGGCAGAAAATTGGCGCGGCCATGGGTGAAGCGATCAGCGTGTCGATTGCCCAAGCAAGCGAAGAATTGGGTGTGGAATGGCGACTGGGTGTGTCGGTGCTGTCGGTCGACGAAAACGGCGTGACCTTGTCGGACGGTCAACGTATCGAGGCAAAAACCGTGGTCTGGACCACCGGCGTGCGCGCCAGCTCCCTGACCGAGCAGATTCCTGCCGAGCGTGATCGTCAGGGTCGCCTGCACGTTGATGCCCATCTGAAAGTCATCGGCCAGGACGACATCTTCGCCACCGGCGACGTGGCTTATGCGGCCAGCGACGATATCGGCAACTTCGCCCTGATGACCTGCCAGCACGCGATTTCCCTGGGGCGCCACGCCGGCAACAACGTTGCTGCGCAGATTCTGGGTGTCGACCCTACGCCATACAGCCAGCCGAAATACGTGACCTGCCTCGATCTCGGCGCCTGGGGCGCGGTGTACACCGAAGGCTGGGATCGTCAGGTGAAACTGGTCAAGCAGGAGGGCAAGTCCCTCAAGATGCAGATCAACACCCAGTGGATCTACCCGCCAGCGGCTGACCGTGCCAGCGCGCTGGCGGCTGCGGATCCGATGATTCCTGTCGTCGCATAATCAGAGCCGTTCAAAAACATCCCGCTTTCGAGCGGGATTTTTTTTTGCCGCCACAAAAGGCTATGACTAAAAGTCATTGCCCCATGATTTTTAATGGTTACGGCCGGCCAGATCCCCGGTGTTAAAAAATCGCAAACACAGCTCATCAATAACAACCAGAGAGCGTTTGCAGCCATGTCCCGATTCTTCCCTCGCGTCTCCCCACGTCCGTTATTGATCCCGTCGGCCTCTCGGCCTGCGTGAGCTGTCGATCACCCCAAAAAATCCCTCTGCATCGCAAAGAGTAATGACTGATGAAAGAACTCGACCTGTACATTGGTGAAGGTTTCGAAGGCCCGGGCGTGAACGCCGCGCATATCAACATCCTGATCGGCCCGCGCAATGGCCCGGCAGGGCAGGCGTTTGCCAACAGCCTGGCGTCGCCGAGCCAGGGCCATTGCCCGTTCATGGTGATCGCCCAGCCGAACATCCCGGTCAAGCCGATGACCCTTTACGTCAACAAGGCTGCGATCAGCAGCGACCTGCACGGCAATGCAACGTGGGGCGCCTCCCAGGCCGGTATCGCCAAGGCGGTGCTCGAAGCGCTGCTCGACGGCACGCTGCCGCCGCAAGCCGAAGACGAGTGGGCGATCGTCACCGCCAACTGGGTCAACCCGGCGTGCGATGACCTCGATGCGGTCTACCTGAACAACTACAACGCCTGCCGCACCGCGATCCGCGCCGCCTTGACCGGCAAGCCGGAAACCGCGCAGCTCAAAGATGTGGTCAACCACATCAGCAACCCTTTCTACACGCCAAAAGCCTGAGGTCCGCGCCATGCAATACATCCGTTTGGGCAGCTCCGGCCTGCAAGTTTCCCGTCTGTGCCTGGGCACCATGAACATGGGCACCCCGGACTGGAAACCGTGGATCTTCAATGAAAAACAAAGCGAACCTATCGTCGCTCACGCCCTCAACAACGGCGTGAACTTCATTGACCTGGCGGACTTCTATTCCGCCGGTGTCGGCGAGGAAGTGGTGGGGCGCATCGTCAAGCGCCTGGCCCGCCGCGAGGACCTGGTGATCACCACCAAGGTCGGCTACGGCACCCGCAACGGCATCAACGCCAGCGGCCATTCGCGCAAGCACATCATGGACAGCATCGATGCCTCGCTGAAGCGTCTGAATATGGATTACGTCGACGTGTTCATGCTGCATTACTTCGACGTGAACACCCCGGTCGAGGAAACCATGGGCGCGCTGAGCGACATCGTGCGTTCCGGCAAGGCGCGTTACATCGGCGTCTCGACCATGCTCACCGGTCAACTGGCGAAAATCCTCATGGCCTGCGAGCGCAACGGTTGGGTCAAGCCGATCAACATGCAGCTGCAACTGAACTGCGCCTACCGCGAAGAAGAGCGCGAGATGATTCCGTTCTGCCGCGACCAGGGCATCGGCGTGTCGGTGTTCAGTCCGCTGGCCCGTGGTCTGTTGACCGGTGAAGTGCAATCGACCCGCAACCAGACCGACTTCTTCACCCAGCAGATGTACAGCGACGAAGTCTCGTTCGAAATCGCTCATTCGGTACAACGCGTGGCCCGCGCCCGTGGCGTGTCGAACGCGCAGATCGCCCAGGCCTGGGTCGCCAATCATCCGGGCGTGGATTGCATGCTGGTCGGCGCCGACACCACCGCGCAGTTCGACAGCGCACTGGCCGCTCTGGAGACCAAACTCGATGCCGAAGAACTGCACGAACTGGAGCGCAACTATACCCCGTGCGATGTGATCAACGATTACACCGCCGGCAAACGCATCCTGCGCACGGCCCGTCCGGGGCTCGAACGCTTCACGTTGCAGGAGGCGGTGGCATGAGCGAATTGATCCGTCACGGCAACTTCATCGACGGTCAGTGGGGCCAGGGCGGCGCCACGTATCCGGTGCGTAACCCGGCCAATGGCGAGTTGATCACCGAGGTGCAAAAGGCCGGTGCCGAAGAAACCAACCTCGCCATCGAGGCGGCCAATCGTGCCTTTCCGGCGTGGCGCAAACTCACGGCAAAGGAACGCAGCCAGCGCCTGAAACGCTGGAGCGATCTGATGCTCGCCAACCAGCAGGAGCTGGCGACCTTGCTCAGCCGCGAACAGGGCAAACCGCTGGCCGAAGCGAAGGGCGAAGTGGTCTACGCCGCGAGTTTTCTGGAGTGGTTCGGTGAAGAAGCCAAGCGTGCCTACGGTGATGTGATCCCGAGCCACAAGGCTGATGCGCGGATCATCGTGACCAAGGAAGCCATCGGTGTGGTCGCGGCGATTACCCCGTGGAACTTCCCGCTGGCAATGGTTACCCGCAAGGTCGGCCCGGCGCTGGCGGCAGGTTGCACGATGATCCTCAAACCGTCGGAAGAAACCCCGTTGTCGGCATTTGCTCTGGCAGTGCTGGCCGAGCAGGCCGGGATTCCGGCCGGTGTGTTCAACATCGTTTCCGGTGATGCAGTGGCCATCGGCGGTGCGCTGCAAGCCTCCAGCGTGGTGCGCAAATTGTCGTTTACCGGCTCGACCCGCACCGGCAAATTGCTGATGCGTCAGGCCGCCGACACCCTGAAAAAGGTCTCGCTGGAATTGGGCGGCAACGCGCCGTTCATTGTCTTCGACGATGCCGACATCGATGCAGCCGTGAAGGGCGCGATGGCCTCGAAATTCCGCAACACCGGGCAGACATGCGTGTGCGTCAACCGCTTCTTCATTCAGGACGGCGTTTACGAAGCCTTCACCGGCAAACTTGCCGAAGCCGTGGCGGCGATGCGCGTGGGCAGTGCGCTAGACGGCGACACCGAGCAAGGTCCGCTGATCAACGCCGCTGCGCTGGCCAAGGTCGAAGCCCATGTGAGCGATGCGCTGGAGAAGGGCGCCACACTGTTGTGCGGCGGTCGTCGGCATTCACTGGGCGGCACGTTCTACGAGCCAACCATCCTCACCGAAGCCAGTGGCGACATGCTGATTGCCCAGGACGAAACCTTCGGCCCGGTGGCCGCGTGCTTCCGCTTCAAGGACGAGGCCGAAGTGCTGGCGCGGGCCAACGACACGCCGTTCGGTCTTTCCGCGTACTGCTACAGCCGCGACATCGGCCGGGTCTGGCGTATGGCCGAAGGGCTGGAAGCCGGGATGGTCGGCATCAACGAAGGGATCATCTCCACGGAGGTGGCGCCATTCGGTGGCATCAAGGAATCGGGCCTTGGGCGTGAGGGTTCGAAGTACGGTCTGGATGACTATCTGGAGATCAAATACCTGTTGATGGGGGGGTTGTAAGCCTGCCCGAACCCTGTGGGAGCGAGCTTGCTCGCGATGGCGTCAGGTCAGTTGGCAGTTCTGTCAGCTGACACTCCGCTTCGCGAGCAAGTTCGCTCCCACAATTGAACAGCAAGAGCAATCGGTTTCTCCGTCAATAACAACAATTGGAGACGAACATGTCCGCTCAACCCGTAAAGATCGATGACCTGCCCATCGGGCGCTTCCACCTCAAGATCGCCGGCCTGACCTTCGGCGCGCACTTTACCGACGGCTACATCCTTGGCCTGATCGGCATCGCATTCACCTTGCTCAGCCCGCAGATGCACCTGGATGCGTTCTGGCAGGGCCTGATCGGCGCATCGGCGCTGATTGGCCTGTTTCTCGGCAGTCTGTTTTTCGGTTGGATCTCGGACAAGGTCGGCCGGCAGAAAATCTTCCTGGTCAGTTTCGTGCTGATAACTATCGCTTCGGTGATGCAGTTCTACGTCGAAACGGCCATGAGCCTGTTTCTCTGCCGGGTGCTGATCGGCATTGGCCTGGGTGGCGATTTCAGTGTCGGTCACGCAATGCTCGCCGAGTTCGCGCCGAAGAAACATCGCGGCGTGTTATTGGGTTCGTTCAGTGTGATCTGGACCTTCGGTTACGTGGCAGCGACCTTTGTCGGCACCGCCATGCTCAGTCTCGGTGACGATGCCTGGCGCTGGATGCTGGCGTCGTCGGCGATTCCCGCCGGGTTGATTCTGATCGCCCGAATCGGCACTCCCGAATCGCCGCGCTGGCTGGTCAATCAGGGCCGGGTGGCCGAAGCCCGTGCCATCGTCAAAAAGCATCTGGGCGACAACGTCGAGCTGGACGAAACCCGCTCCACGGAAACCCGCTCGGGCTACGCGGTGCTGTTCAGCCGCGAATACCGCAAGCGCACGGCGTTCAACTGCCTGTTCTTCGTCTGCATCGTCATGCCGTACTTCGCCATCTACACCTTTCTGCCGTCGATCCTGCAGAAGATGGGCCTGGCCGAAGGCTTCGGCACCGAGCTGATGCTCAACATGCTGCTGATCCTCGGCGCGTTGATCGGCATCTGGTGCACCATCAAATTCACCCGACGCGGGTTCCTGATCAACTCGTTCATCCTTCTGGCGGTGGCGTTGTTTCTGCTGGCGGTGCTGCCGGGCAGTGCGGCGTGGCTTATGGTGCTGGTGTTCGGTGTGTTCACGCTGGTGTTGTCGGCGGTGAGCAATCTGGTGGGCGTGTTCCCGGCGGAAAGTTTCCCGACGGAAGTGCGGGCCAGCGGGATTGGTCTGGCGACGGCGGTGAGTCGTCTGGGCTCGGCGGTCAGCACGTTCCTGTTGCCGGTGAGTGTGGCAGGGATCGGCTTGAGCCCGACGATGGGGATTCTCGCGGCGATTCTGGCGATTGGTGCTTTGCTGTCCTGGGCATGGGCGCCGGAGACCAAGTCGTTGACGTTGAGTCAGGCGTGCAAGGCGCAGAGTCCGGTGGAGGTCGGCGTTACGCCGGTCGGGAAAGTCGCCACGCCCGTCTGATGAGTGCAGGTCAGGGGTTGCTGACAACCCCTAGCCACTCGGTAAACAGCTTCACTTTCGACAGGCCTTGCTTGTCATTCGCCACATCCAGCCAATAGCCATAAGGGCCGATCACCTCAATCGGGGTGATCGGCAGCAGGCTGCCGTTGGCCAGTTCCTTTTCGATCATCTGCCGGTCGATCACCGCCAGACCGCCGCCGGCCAGCGCAGTGTGGATCACCTGATCCAGGGTGCTGAATTCCAGCCCTTGCCCGGCATCGATGTCATCCCGGCCCATCGCCGCCAGCCAGTTCTCCCAGACCTTCAAACGCTTGCCGTCGTGCAGGATGTGCAGCAGCGGAAACTGCCGCAGGTCCGGTGGCTGATCGCCGTTGAACAGTTCCGGGCTGGCCACCGCGATGTGCCGTTCCATCACCAGCAGCTGACTGATGCAGTGGGGCGCTGCCGCGAGGCCGAAGCGGATGTGGCAATCGACTTCCGTAAGGCTGTCGTGGCCGATCTGGTTGGTCACGCTGAGGTTGATGTCCGGGTAGCGCTGGCAGAACGCGCGCAGGTGTGGCGACAGCCAGCGCGTGGCCCAGGTCGGCGGTGCGAGCACTTTCAAGCGTTGACGCAAGTTGGGCACGCGCACGGCTTGCAAGGCGCGCTCGATATGGTCGAAGGCTTCGGCCAGATGCGGGGAAAGATTGCTGCCGGCTTCGGTCAGTGACAGCCCTTGAGGCGTGCGCACGAACAGTGCCACGCCGAGGTAGTCTTCAAGCTGTTTGATCTGGCGACTGACCGCGCCCTGGGTGACGTTCAACCCGATGGCGGCCTGGCTGAAACTGCGATGACGGGCGACTTCTTCGAACACGCGCAAGGTGTTGAGCGAGGGCAGTTGACGCATGGAGGCGGAACTCCGGATCGGGCGGTTTATTGTTGTTTTGGAATGGGCCTATCTGACTATTGGTGGTGGGCGGATGCAAGTGTTGTTTGGGCAGATGCCATCGCTGGCAAGCGAGCTCCCACAAGTATCAAGGTGACCACAAAGAGTGCGGCCAACATCAATCCTGTGAGAGCTGGCTTGCCAGCGATAGCTGACTGTCAGGCGCTGAAATATCGAGCGTCAGAAGTAATACCCGACGTTCACATATAACTGGTTCTCCCACTGATCCAGCCCGCCTGCGCCAAGGCTCTGGGTGTAGCTGCCGCCGCCGATGTACGGGTCGTTTTTGCCGAACAGCCATTCGGTCGCAACCCACAATTTACTCACGGAAAACGAGGTGCCGAGGATCATCCGCTCGGACGTCTTGAAGCCGCTGGCTGACTTGTCGAACGCGCTGTAGTTGGCGTACAGCTTGATCCCGCTGATCTGATCGAACAGATATTTGCCGCTGACGTCGTAACTCAGGTCGGCCACGTACAGATTGCCGCGACTGGCCACGTTGTAGGTGCCGTCGTAACCACCGAGGGTCACCAGTTCATCAGTGCCAGCGTTGCGTGGCGACATCTGCTGCCGCGCCGCCTGCAACTGCACGCCCCACGGGCCGTTCTTGCCGAGGTAATGCACGGCCACGGCGTTGCGTCGGCCGTCGTTGTCGGTGTCCTTGTTTTCGAGGGTCGAGGTCAGGCCGGAGATCCCGACTTCGGATTTCCAAGGCCCCAGATCCAGCGACCTGGCCACCCGCAGCACAACGGTGTTGCGTTCCTGGTTGTCACTGCCGTCGGCCACGTAACTGTCGGCACCCGATACGACGCTGGAATAGGTCACGCCTTTGCTGGTGCCTTTGCCTTGCCAGGCCGGACGCAGGTAATAACCGCCCTGAAGGTTCCAGTCGCCACTTTGCTGGATGTACTTGGCGCCGACCTGTTGCACGTCTTCCAGGCCGATGACGTTGCCCAGGGTCTCGTAAAACGTGCTGCCGAAGTACGGCTGCAAACCGAACGGCACGGTGTTCAGGCCGACCTGCACTTGCTGGTCGGGATTGAACTTGTAGCCGACCCACGCGAACTTGGCGAAACGGATGTCGCCGTAGTTCCTGGTGTACTGATACGGGTAGGAGCGACCGTAGAAGCGGTATTGCGCTTCGCCGATCCAGGTGTCGGAGTTGTACTTGGCGCTGAGGAACACCGTGTCGAGACCGAACTTCTGAATATCGCGATCCGGGTCCACGTCCCAACGGGCACGAATGGCTCCGCCAAGGTCGAGATTGTCGGTGACCTGGACCGCCATGGCCGGGGCGGCAATGCTGCAGAACAGAGCGATGGAGGTGGTGCGCAGGCGCAAAGATGCAGGGAAGGGCATGGAGCGGCTCTCGATTGTTTTTATTAGAGATGCCGCGCAGTTTTGCCATCCGCCCGTTGCAGAACAAACGATAAAAACGTCAGGGAAACCTGCGTCGAATGCATGTTACTCGGAAAATCCTGTAGGACAATTCGCCATCATCGTGGGATGCTTTGCACCTTGTCAGTGGTTTTCGAGTGCCTTGTATGAAACGCAAAATGCCCGGCCTGAATGCGCTCAAAGCATTCGAAGTGGCCGGCAGCACCGGCAGCTTTACCCGCGCTGCCGAGTTGCTCAATGTCACCCAGAGCGCGGTCAGCCGTCAGGTGCGGCAGCTGGAAGAACAGCTCGGCGAGAGTCTGCTTGAACGCCGTCATCACCATCTCGAACTGACCGGCGCCGGCAAGATTCTGCTGCGGGCGCTGCATCAGTCGTTCGACAAGATCGAGCTGACCGTGCGCAGCATCCAGCAGAAAACCCATGCCAACCGCCTGCACATCAACGCGCCACCAACGTTCACCAGCCGCTGGCTGATGCCGCGCCTCGGGCGCCTGCGCGAGCAGCATCCGGAACTGGAACTGAGCATCACCACCCGTTTACAGGACAGTCTGGCGGAAACCAGCACCCTCGATTGCGCGATCCGTTTTGGCGATGGCGAGTGGGATGGGCTCGACAGTTCACTGCTGATTCAGGAACGGCACATCGCCGTGTGCGCGCCGACCCTGTATGCGCGGGAGGGCGGCGAGCAGGGCATCGACCTCAATCGCCTGACCCTGCTGCATGTGCTGGCCCGGGAGGATCAGCGCTACCTGACCTGGAAGCATTGGCTCGACGCGGCGCGCATCAGCGGCGTCGATACCCAGGGCGGTTATGAATTCGACCTGCTGGATCTGGCGATTCAAGCGGCAGTCGATGGCTTGGGGATCACCATAGCCGACTGGCACATGGTCGCCTCGGAGCTGGCCAGTGGACAGTTGACCCAAGTGCATAACGTCCATGTCGAGGGTCACCAGTCCTACTGGCTGGTGACCCGTCCGGAACAGACGCAGATGCCGCAATTGCAGGCGTTCAGTCAGTGGTTGCAGGAAGAGATCTGGCTGGCGCAGCGCCAACTTGAGCCTTCGAAGGCGATTTCCTGAGTAACGTGCCTTTTTCGAATGTTTGATCGCCGGATAAATCGTTTGTTGAACCCGCTGTCGATGACAAGACTGGTGGCATCGATAAAAACAAACGATGGGCGATGCACATGCGAGTCGAGCGAAATTTTGTTAACGGCCACTTCATCGAGCCGGCCAGCGCGGCGCTGATTGCGGTCTACAACCCGGCCACCGAAGCGTTGATCGGCCAGGTGTCAGCCGCCACTACCGAAGAAGCCTTGGCGGCAGTCGATGCTGCCGCCAAGGCGCAAAAGACCTGGGGCAAACTCACCAGCATCGAGCGCGCCGAGCACCTGCGAGCGTTCGCGGCTGCCCTTGAGGACCGCGCCGAAGCCATCGGCACCGCACTCGCCGCCGAGTCCGGCAAGAGCCTGAGCGACGCCAGCAACGAAGCCCGTTATGCCGCGCAGATCACCCGCTACCACGCCGAGTGGGCGCGCCGCATCGAAGGCGAGATCATTCCCAGCGACAGCCCTGAAGAAAACCTGTTCCTGCACCGCGAGCCGATTGGCGTCGTCGCGTGCCTGATTCCGTTCAACTACCCGGTCTACACCCTGTTGCGCAAAGTCGCTCCGGCGCTGATTGCCGGCAATACCGTGGTGGTGCGTCCGAGCAACAATACCCCGACGTCGGCGTTCGAAATCGCCAAAGCCGTGGAGCAATCGGGCATGCCAGACGGCGTAATCAATATCCTGACCATGGATCACGCCACCGCTGCAGCCGTTTGCGCGCATAAAGCCGTGGGCCTGATTACCCTGACCGGCAGCGTCAACGCCGGGCGCATCGTTCTCGACTATTGCAAGGCCAACATCGCCAAGCCGTCGCTGGAACTGGGCGGCAAGACCCCGGCAATCATCGAAGCCGACGCTGATCTCGAAGCCGCCGCGAGCGCAATCATCGCCTCCAAGACCACTCACTGCGGCCAGTTGTGCACGGCAGTGGAGCGGGTCTACGTGCAGGAAAGCGTCTACGAGCGTTTCCTCGCATTGCTCAAAGCGAAGATCGCCGCGGTGAAGTTCGGTGACCGCGCCACAGATGCGAGCCTGATGGGCCCGCTGGTCAACGCCAGTTCACAGAAGAACATTCACGCCATGGTCGAGCGCGCGATTGCCGACGGCGCCGTCCTCGAAAGCGGCGGTGTGTTGCCCGAAGGTCCGGGGCATTTCTACCCGCCAACGTTGCTTAGTGGTTGCCGTCAGGACATGGAAATCGTCCAGGAAGAAATCTTCGGCCCGGTGCTGCCGGTACTCAAGTACCGCGACATCGACGAAGCGCTGGCCATGGCCAACGATCACCAGTTCGGCCTGTCGTCGGTGCTCTACACCGAGAACTACCGCACCGCGCAGAAAGTCGCCAACGCCATCGAAGCCGGCGAGTTGTACGTCAACCGTACCCCGGCCGATCCGTATCAGGGCTACCACGCCGGCTGGAAACGCTCGGGCCTGGGCGGTGATGACGGCAAGCACGGCATGCTCGAATTCACCCAGACCCGCCTTGTGGTCATGAAGTACTGATCCACCGCAGCACGCCTCACGCGACACCTATAAAAACAATTATCAGGGGCGCCCGGAGCACGGGTCGCCCGAGGTCACTTCAATGTCCAAGCATGCATCCACTGCTGCCGCTGTTCAGGGTTCCAACTCGGCTTCGAAAAGCCGCAGCGACAAGGGAAGTCGCTATTTCCAGCTGATGTTGCTGGTGCTCGCCGCCGGTGCGATCTACCCGATTCTGTACCTGCGTCAGGTCTATCAGACGACCATGCTCGAGGTGTTCCAGATCAGCCACAGCGAGCTGGGCTATCTGTACTCGATGCTTGGGACGATTTTCCTGCTCAGCTACTTGCCGAGCGGCTGGCTGGCCGACCGTATCGCGCCGCGTTTCCTGATTTTCTTTTCGCTGGTGGCCACTGGCGCGCTGGGTCTGTGGTATTCGACGGCGCCGTCGATGACCGGGCTGATGATCATCTTCGGCTGCTGGGGACTGACCACCGGCCTGACGTTCTGGGCCTCGGTGCTCAAGCGCGTGAAGATGATTGCCCATCACACCGAACAGGGTCGTTTTTTCGGCATCCTCGATGGGGGGCGCGGACTGGTCGAAGCGCTGCTGGCAACGGTTGCGCTCGGGCTGTTCGCCTACGCCACCGAAACCCGTGGCGAGTCCACTGCCGAAGGTTTCAAACACGTGGTTTATCTCTACGCCTTCACCTGCATCGCCATCGGCTGTGTGCTGGTGCTGATCAAGGATCCGAAATCGATGGAGGACACGCCGCCGGTGGAGAAGGGCAAGTTCAACCTGTTCACGGATCTGGCGACGTTGGTGAAGATTCCTGAACTGTGGCTGGTTACCGCGATCGTGTTTTGCGGTTATCACATCTTCTGGGCCACCTACAGCTTCTCGGACTACCTGCAAGGCAGCGGCCTGACCGCCGTCATGGCCGGCACCATCACCACCATCAAACTGTGGATGCGTCCGATCGGCGGCATCGGCGGCGGCTGGCTGGGGGACAAGTTTTCGAACATCTCGGTGCTGATCGCCGCGCTGTTGCTGGCGAGTCTGGCAATCGTCGGGCTGATCGTGTTCCCGGCGCTCAACAGCATCGGACTGCTGATCGCGACAGTGATTTTCATCGGCCTGATGACCTACGCGATTCGCGGTCTGTACTGGGCGATCCTCGACAGCTGCAACATTCCGCTGCGCATCACCGGACTGGCCATTGGCATCGTCTCGGTGGTCGGTTACATGCCGGATGCGTTCATCCCGTTGATCAACGGCTACCTCACTGAGCATTTCCCCGGCGCCCTCGGCTACAAGCTCTATTTCGGCTACATCGCCGCTATCGGTCTTATCGGCACCCTGGCTGCCGTGACCCTGCGTGCCCGAATCAATCGCAAATCTCTGAAAAAGACAGGTGCCTGAGATGAAAATCGTCGCCCTTGAAACCCATATCGTCGCCGTACCGCCACCGCACATTGGCGGCATGTACTGGCTGTTCGTCAAGCTCAAGACAGACTGCGGCATCGAAGGTGTCGGCGAAATCTACGCCGCGACCTTCGGCCCCAAAGCCATGCTGCCGATCATCGAAGATGTGTTCGAGCGCTACTTGCTGAATCAGGATCCGCACCACATCGAGCGCTTCTTTCGTCAGGCCTATTCGAGCGGTTTCACCCAGCGTCCCGACCTGACCATGATGGGCGTGGTCAGCGGTCTGGAAATGGCCTGCTGGGACATCATCGGCAAGGCTGCGAGCAAACCGGTCTACGAGCTGCTCGGCGGCAAGGTTCACGAGCGCCTGCGTTCCTACACCTACTTGTACCCGGTCAATAGCCGTGGCGAGTACGACTACGACGACCCGGACCTGGCCGCCGAATGCGCCATCGACAACATGAACAAAGGCTTCACCGCTGTGAAGTTCGATCCGGCCGGGCCGTACACCGCGTACTCCGGGCATCAGATTTCGCTGGAAGTGCTGGAGCGCTGTGAAACCTTCTGCCGCAAGATCCGCGAAGCGGTGGGCAACAAGTGCGATCTGCTGTTCGGTACCCACGGGCAAATGGTGCCGTCCTCGGCAATTCGCCTGGCCAGGCGCCTGGAGAAATACGATCCGCTGTGGTTCGAAGAACCGGTGCCGCCAGGACAGGAAGAAGCCATGGCGCAGGTCGCGGCCAAGACCAGCATTCCAATCGCCACTGGCGAGCGCCTGACCACCAAGTACGAATTTTTCAAGCTGTTGCAGGCCGGCGGTGCGTCGATTCTGCAGATGAACGTGGCGCGCTGCGGCGGCCTGCTCGAAGGCAAGAAGATTGCCAGCATGGCCGAGGCCTATTACGCGCAAATCGCCCCGCATCTTTACAACGGGCCGATTGGTGCTGCAGCGAGTTTCCAGCTCGCGGCCTGCACGCCGAACTTCCTGATCCAGGAAAGCATCGAGACCTGGGGCGGCTTCCACGCCGAGGTCCTGAAAAAGCCGTTGCAGTGGGAGGACGGTTACATCATCCCGTCCACCGAGCCGGGCCTGGGCGTGGAGCTGAACATGGACGTGGTGCGCAAGCATTCGCCGTACACCGGTGAGCGCCTGCACCTGCAAATGGCCTCGATCCCGGCCGACGTCAAAGACACATCGCCGGCCAAGGGCTGACGAGGTTTCTAACCCAACCGCAAGACCTGTGGGAGCGAGCTTGCTCGCGATAGCGTCAGTTCAGTCAGCATCAATGTTGAATGCGGCACCGCAATCGCGAGCAAGCTCGCTCCCACAAGGATAGTGCCTGGCTGACAGGCATTCTTTGTACAACGACTTACGCGGTAACCGTGCATGACATACGACTACATCATCGCTGGCGCAGGCGCCGCTGGCTGCGTGCTGGCCAACCGGCTTTCGGCCTCGGGCCAATACACGGTGCTGCTGCTGGAGGCGGGCGGCAAGGACAGTTCCCTGTGGTTCAGGATCCCGGTCGGCTTCGCCAAAATGTATTACAACCCGACCTTCAACTGGATGTATTACAGCCAGCCGCAAAAACAGTTGGGCAATCGCGAAATCTACGCCCCGCGTGGCAAGGTCCAGGGCGGTTCGGGCTCGATCAACGCAATGATCTACGTGCGTGGCCAGGCCCATGACTTCAACGACTGGGCGGCCAACGGCAACGACGGCTGGGCCTTCAAGGATGTGCTGCCGTACTTCCGCAAACTGGAAAACCATCCGCTGGGCGACAGCGAATACCACGGCGGCAGCGGCCTGATCAGCATCACCCCGATGACCGGCCAGACCCACCCGATCTGCGACGTGTTTCTCAAGGGCTGCGATGAACTAGGCTACCCGCGCAGCGACGATTTCAATGGGCCGAAATTCGAAGGCGCGGGCATCTACGACGTCAACACCCGCAATGGTCAGCGCAGCTCCAGCAGCTTCGCCCATTTGCACCCGGCACTGAGCCGGCAGAACCTGACGGTCGAGCATTACGCGCTGGTTGATCGAGTGCTGTTTGATGAGAGCCAACAGCGCGCCACCGGTATTTCCATCACTCAGCATGGTGTGACGCGAACGTTCACGGCGCGCAAGGAAGTGATCCTGTGTGCCGGTGCGGTCGACACACCGAAGATCCTGCAACTGTCCGGCGTGGCCGATCGCACCCTACTGGCCAAACATCAGATTCCGCTGGTCAAACACCTGCCGGCAGTGGGGCATAACCTGCAGGATCACCTGTGCGTCAGCTACTACTACAAGGCCAACGTCCCGACTCTGAACGATGAACTCAGCTCGCTGTTCGGCCAGTTCAAACTCGGCGTGAAATACCTGCTGACCCGCAAGGGCGCGCTGGCGATGAGCGTCAATCAGGCCGGTGGATTCTTCCGTGGCAATTCGGAACAGAGCCATCCGAACCTGCAGCTGTATTTCAACCCGCTGTCGTACCAGATTCCGAAGAACAACAAGGCCAGCCTCAAGCCCGAGCCGTATTCAGGTTTCCTGCTGTGCTTCAACCCGTGCCGCCCGACCAGTCGCGGTCACATCACGATTGCCTCGAAAAATCCGCGCGATGCGGCGTTGATCGACCCGAACTATCTGAGCACGCAAAAGGACATCGACGAGGTGATCCAGGGCAGTCGCCTGATGCGCAAGATCATGGGCGCGCCTTCATTGAAGGGCATCACGGTCGATGAAGTTCTGCCGGGACCGGCAGTGGAAAGCGACGAGCAGATGCTCCAGTACTTCCGCGACAATTGCGGCTCGATCTATCACCTGTGCGGCTCCTGCGCGATGGGGGCGGACGAGCAGACTTCGGTAGTCGACAAGCGCCTCAAGGTGCATGGCCTCGACGGATTGCGGATTGTCGATGCGTCGATCTTCCCGAACGTGACGTCGGGCAACACCCATGCGGCGGTGCTGATGGTGGCGGAGAAGGGCGCGGATCTGATTCTGCAGGATGCGTAATGCGCAGTGACACTTGATCGCAAGCGTCTTTCCAGCGTGCACTAGGCTTTGAATGCCGGCCCGTTACGGGCCGGCATCGCTGTTTCTGGAAGATTGTTTTTCTGATTCAAGGAGCGACCGATCATGGATGATCTGGTGAAAGAAGTGATTCTGCTGTTGCAGTACCTGATCCCGGGGTTCGTCTCGGCCTGGATTTTCTACACCCTGACGGCGTTCAAGCGGCCGGATACGTTCGGGCAGATTGTGCAGGCGCTGATTTTCACGTTTGTAATTCACGCAATGGTGCTGGGAGTTGGAGCGGTTTGTGTGTGGGTGGGGGAGAGGGGATTTTCCGTAGGAAAATGGGATGCAAAAGCTGAAGCGTCGTGGGCATTTTTTGCTTCGCTGGTACTCGGGTTGTTGGCCTGTTGCCTGTCAGCCAATGGCAAGTTGCATCGTTGGTTGAGCAGCAGAAACGTCACGAAACAATCTTCCTACCCCAGTCAATGGTTCAGCGCATTTGCGAAATATGATCGCGTTATCACCCTGCATTTGGATGATGAAAGGCGCGTTCTAGGCTGGCCGGTGGAGTGGCCGCCCGAGTCAACCAGCGGCCAGTTTGTGATGCAGTATCCCTGCTGGATCAACGAGGATGGAACGGAGGTGCCTATTAGCGCGGAATTTTTGCTGATAGATTCCACAAGGGTTAAATGGGTTGAATTCAGCCCTGTCTCAGAGGGTTCATCATGACCGCCAGAGCATCACAACCAATACCGCCACATATAAAGCGTCTTTTTGTAGGGCCGGACGGGAAACGGCTGGAGAAACCATTGATCGAGGCATCAAAGGCACCTCCTCCGCCGAAGTACCCTCCATATCTGCATACCCATTCCTAACCCCATCCATCCTTCACCGCCCGGCGAATGCCCTCCAGCAACATCGCAAACGCCGGGTTGTCGTTGTTCTCCCGCCAGATCAGATGCAGTTCGCTCTGTACCCCTTCGCCCAGATCGATCTCGCGAAACACCACATTCCTGAACACCACACTGGTCGCGCAACGCGGCACCAGTGCCAGCCCCATGCCCGCATTGACCAGCGCCAGAATCGTCAAGGAAGAACCCAGCCACTGCACGTAATCCGGAGCAACCCGGGCCGAGCGCAGCATGCCGGTCAGCAATTCGTTGAACGGCGGATAGGCTGCGTGGGAATACATCAGGAACGGCTGCCCATCCAGGTCCTTCACTGACACATCGTCGGCGTTCGCCAGTCGATGACCACTCGGCACCGCCAGCACAAACGGCTCTCGCACCAGGCACTCAGTGGCGTAACCGGGCTCCAGCAACGGCGCGCGGACGATGCCCAGATCGATGCGTCGGGCGCGCAGGGCTTCGTGTTGCTGGTAGGTGTTCATTTCGGTCAGGTCGATCTTCACCTGCGGCTGCTTGAGGCGCGCCTCGGCGATAACCTTGGGCAAGAACTCATACACCGCGCTGCCGACAAAACTGATGTTCACCGAACCGATATCACCCTCGGCAAAACGCCGGGCAGTGACAGCGGCCTGTTGCGCGCGCTCCAGCAGATTCTGCGCCTCGATGAAAAATGCGCGGCCGGCAGCGGTGAGCGCCACGCTGCGTGTACTGCGGGTAAACAGTTCGACTCCCAGGTGATGCTCCAGCAACTGGATCTGCCGGCTCAATGGCGGTTGGGTCATGTTCAGCCGTTCGGCGGCACGGCGGAAATTCAGTTCGGTGGCGACGGTAGTGAAGCAGCGCAGTTGGGTCAGTTCGAACATTGATCTAATCCGGGTATCAATCGAATGCCAAGTTAGATTAGACGGGATCAATGGCTCCGTCCATGATCGCTCTACGCCTCAAAGGCCGCCGCTATCCCAACAAAAACAAAGATCGGGAGTCGCCCCTTGAATACCCTCCAGAGTTCACCGGACATCACGGTACTCGCCCGCGCCGCCGCCAAGGTCAAGCGTCATGTGCTGCCGCTGTTCGTGGTGATGTTCATCGTCAACTACATCGACCGGGTCAACATCGGTTTCGTGCGCAGTCATCTGGAAACCGATCTGGGGATCGGCGCTGCTGCATACGGCCTCGGCGCCGGTCTGTTTTTTATCGGTTACGCCTTGTTTGAAGTGCCGTCCAATATGCTTCTGCAACGCTACGGCGCCCGCGCCTGGCTGACGCGGATCATGTTCACCTGGGGCGCGGCGGCGATGGCCATGGCGTTCGTCAAGGGTGAAACCAGTTTCTATGTGTTGCGCTTCATATTGGGCGCTGCCGAGGCCGGGTTCTTCCCTGGGATCATTTATTACTTCACCCAATGGCTACCGGCCTCGGAGCGCGGCAAGACCATGGCGGTGTTTCTCAGCGGATCGGCGATTGCCTCGGTGATTTCCGGCCCGGTGTCCGGTGCTCTTTTGCACATCAGCGGTCTGGGCCTGCACGGCTGGCAGTGGATGTTCCTGATCGAAGGCGCTGCGTCGGTGGTGCTCTGCGGGTTTGTCTGGTTCTGGCTGCAATCTCATCCGCGCCAGGCCAAGTGGCTGAGCGAGGAGGAGCGCGAGGCACTGGTGGCCGCGATCACCGAAGAACAACGTGCACGCGAAGCAACCCACGTCGCCAAACCTTCGATGTTCAAACTGTTGGCGGACCGGCAGATCGCGCTGTTCTGCTTCATCTACTTCTCCATCGCCCTGACCATCTATGGCGCCACGTTCTGGCTGCCGAGCATGATCAAGAAAATGGGCAACCTCGGCGACTTCCAGGTCGGGCTGCTCAACTCGGTGCCGTGGATCATTTCCATCGTCGCGATGTACGGCTTCGCGTCAATGGCGGGCAAGTGGAAATTCCAGCAGGCGTGGGTCGCGCTGACCCTGGTGATCGCCGCGTTCGGCATGTTCATGTCCACCACGGGCGGGCCGATTTTCGCCTTCGTCGCCATCTGTTTCGCGGCCATCGGCTTCAAGGCAGCCTCGGCGCTGTTCTGGCCGATTCCGCAAAGCTATCTGGATGCGCGCATCGCGGCGGCGGTCATTGCGTTGATCAACTCCATCGGCAATCTCGGCGGCTTCGTTGCGCCGACCGCGTTCGGTTTTCTGGAGCAGACCACCGGCTCCATTGAGGGCGGCCTGTATGGCCTGGCGGCGACCTCGCTGGTAGCGGCAGTGGTGATCTTCTTCGCTCGGATGGCGCCCGGCGCCAAGGGTAAAAACCCGGTAAAGCCTGAACCCGAAAACGCCGTCGCGCCGACGGCCAACCCGGCGGCGAGCCACTGATTCCGTCTCAAAGGAGCGTCATTTTGAAAATCACTCGCGTCACCGTCACTCCCATTGCCTTCCGTGATCCGCCGCTGCTCAACGCCAGTGGCATCCACGAACCGTTCGCTCTGCGCTCGATCATCGAAATCGAGAGCGACAACGGCTACATCGGCCTCGGCGAAAGCTATGGCGATGCTCCGGCGCTGGCGATCCAGCAACAGCTGCAGTCGCAGTTGATCGGCCTCGATCCCTTTAATCTCAATCAGCTGCGTCGGATCGTTCAGGCGACGGTTGCTGCCAACAAGCCTGCCAGTCTGGCCGGTGCCGAACTCGCGCCGGGTTCCCACGCCAGTAAAGCGGTGAGCAACGCATATTCGGCGTTTGAAGTAGCGTTCCTCGACTTGCAGGCCCGCTACTTGAACGTGCCGCTGGTGGACCTGTTGGGCGGAGCGGTGCGCGATGAAGTGCCGTTCAGTGCGTACCTGTTTTTCAAGTATGCGCAGCACGTCGATTCGCCGTACAAACCGGACAACTGGGGTGAGGCGCTGAATGAGCAGCAGATCGTCGCCCAGGCTGCGCGGATGATCGAGGCCTACGGTTTCAAGAGCATCAAGCTCAAGGCTGGCACGCTGCCGCCGGAGCGCGAAGTGGCGTGCATCAAGGCGTTGAAAAAGGCCTTCCCCGGTTATCCGTTGCGCATCGATCCCAACGGCAACTGGTCGCTGGAAACCTCGATCCGCATGGCGCAGTTGCTGGGCGACGATTTGCAGTATTACGAAGACCCGACCCCGGGCCTCGACGGCATGGCCGAGCTGCACAAGCGCACCGGGCTGCCGCTGGCGACCAACATGGTGGTCACCGATTTCGACGAATTCCGCCGCAGCGTTGCGTTGAACAGCGTGCAGATTGTCCTCGCCGATCACCATTACTGGGGCGGCCTGCGCGACACCCAGACCCTGGCGAAAATGTGCGACACCTTTGGCCTCGGCGTGTCGATGCATTCCAACTCACACCTGGGCATCAGCCTGATGGCGATGGCGCATGTGGCGGCCGCGGTGCCGAATCTGGACTACGCCTGCGACACCCATTACCCGTGGCAGGAGCCGGATGAAGAAGTGATCAAGGGCGGCAAGCTGCCGATCGTCGATGGCTGCGTGAAGATCACTCGTGCACCGGGCCTCGGGCTGGAACTGGATCACGATCAGCTCGGCAAGCTGCATGATCAGTACCTGACCTGCGGCATCCGCCAGCGCGATGATGTACGGCAAATGCAGCGCTACAAACCTGACTGGAAAGCGCTGAAGCCGCGATTCTGATTGAGCAAAACCAGAGGGTGTCGAACGGCGCCCTCTGTTGTTTCAGAGCGTGCGCATCAACCAGTCGCGAAACGCCTTCAGCGATGCCAGCGACTCATTGCGCGCCGGGTATACCAGGTAATAGCTGCGGCGACTGCTGATCGGTTCGCCCAGCTGCAGTAACTCGCCGTTGTGCAGCTCATCCTCCACTAGAATTCTCGGCACCAGCCCGATCCCGATATTGGCGCGCACAGCCTGGATCAAGTGCGAGGTCATCTCGAAGCTCGGACCGATGCGCATACTGCGATGGGGCAGGGCGTGATGGCTGAACCACTCGGACCAGGCCTGAGCATTGCTGCTGACGTTGAGCAGCAGTTGCCCGGCAATATCTTCGTCTGCCGCACGACGCTCGGCATCGGACAGCTGCGCACTGGCAATCACCACCAGTTCTTCGGTGTGCAGACGGTGGGCGGTCAGCCCTGGCCAGTCGCCGCCGCCGACGCAGATCGCCGCGTCGATTTCGCTGGTGTCGAAGTCGATGGTTTCGATGCGTGAATGCAGGTGCACCGTCATGCCGGGGTGCGCGGTGTAGAAATCCTTCAAGCGTGGCAGCAGCCATTTTGAGCCGAAGGTCGGCAGCGTCGCCAGGCGCAAACTGTGAATGCCCGAGCCAAACGCCATCGCCTGCAACGTCGCGCTGCGAATCTGGCCGAGGGCTTCGGACAGTTCGCGTTGGTACATGCGCCCGACGTCGGTGAGAATCACCCGCCGGCCTTCGCGGCTGAACAGGCGCATGCCGAGCATCTTTTCCAGAATCTGCACCTGACGGCTGACCGCGCTTTGGGTCAACGACAGTTCGTGAGCGGCGCGGGTATAGCTTTCATGGCGCGCGGCGGCTTCAAACGCCAGCAGCAACGACATCGAGGGAGTGAGAGTTCGCGGATTCATTCGTTTTAGTCATGGATTGCGGGTCGATTTTACGGTTGTCCCGGCATCGCTCTGCAATGAACATAAGGCCTATGAGATGGCGGGAGCGTGACGCAATCATTCATTGCGCACAACTGTTCACCGCCACACGGCCCGTTTTTGACCGAGATTGCACGCCCGATGATTGTCCAGCTGTCGCCTTCCACTGCGTTGAACACCGACTACCAGCAGTTTCTCAAAGCCCTTGAAACCGGCGGTTTTCGTGGCGAGATCAGCGCCGATTACGCCAGCCGCGTGGTGCTGGCCACGGACAACTCGATCTACCAGCGCTTGCCGCAAGCGGCGGTATTCCCGCGTGACGCCGACGACGTGGCGCTGCTCGCGCGCCTGATCGCCGAGCCGGCTTACCAGAAAGTCGTGATCACGCCTCGTGGTGGCGGCACCGGCACCAACGGCCAGTCGTTGACCGACGGCATCGTCGTCGACCTGTCGCGGCACATGAACCGCATTCTTGAAATCAACGTTGAACAGCGTTGGGTACGGGTGGAGGCCGGCGTGGTGAAAGACCAGCTCAACGCGGCACTGAAATCCGCCGGACTGTTTTTCGCTCCGGAACTGTCCACGTCGAACCGCGCCACCGTCGGCGGCATGATCAACACCGATGCCAGCGGCCAGGGCAGCTGCACCTACGGCAAGACCCGCGACCACGTGCTGGAACTGCACATGGTCCTGCGTGGTGGCGAGCGTTTGCACGGCCGCCCGTTGGAAGAAAGCGAACTGGCAGCGGAATGCGCGCGTGAGGGCCGGGCCGGTGAGGTGTATCGCTGCGCGCGGCAGATCATCGATGAGCAGGGCGAGCTGATCCGGGAAACCTTCCCCGATCTCAACCGCTGCCTGACCGGCTACGACCTGGCGCACCTGCGCGAGGCTGAGAACCGTTTCAACCTCAACAGCGTGCTGTGCGGCGCTGAAGGTTCGCTGGGGTTTGTGGTCGAGGCCAAGCTCAACGTGTTGCCGATTCCCAGGCACACGATGCTGGTGAACATTCGCTACGCCGGCTTCATGGATGCCTTGCGTGATGCCCGGGCGTTGATGGCGCTCAAGCCGTTGTCGATCGAAACCGTCGACTCCAAAGTGCTGTTGCTGGCGATGCAGGACATCGTCTGGCATGGCGTCGCCGAGTACTTCCCGGAAAGCGCCGAGCGGCCGACGCTCGGGATCAATCTGGTGGAGTTCTGCGGCGACGATCCCGAGGAATTGCAAGGCCGGGTCGAAGCCTTCGTCCAGCATTTGGGCACCGACGCCACGGTCGAGCGCCTGGGCCATACGCTGGCCGTCGGGCATGCGGCGGTGAACCGCGTTTATGGCATGCGCAAACGCGCGGTGGGGTTGCTCGGCAACGTTGCCGGTGAAGCGCGGCCGCAGCCGTTTGTCGAAGACACCGCCGTGCCGCCGCAGCATCTGGCCGAGTACATCGCCGAACTGCGCGAGCTGCTCGACAGCCATAAGCTGCAATACGGCATGTTCGGCCACGTCGATGCCGGCGTGCTGCACGTGCGGCCGATTCTCGACATGAAGGACCCGCAACAAGCCGCGCTGGTACGCCCTGTTTCGGACGGTGTCGCTGCGCTGACCCAGCGTTATGGCGGCCTGTTGTGGGGCGAGCACGGCAAGGGCCTGCGCTCGGAGTACGCACCGGCCTTCTTCGGCGAGTTGTACCCGGCGCTGCAAGCCTTGAAGGCGGCGTTCGATCCGTTCAACCAGTTCAACCCCGGCAAGATCGCCACGCCGGATATCCCCGGCGCTGCATTGCTGAAAATCGACGAAGTGACCCTGCGCGGCGAACTCGATCGGCAGATCGACGAGAAAGTCTGGCAGGACTACGGCGCGGCCATGCACTGCAACGGCAACGGCGCCTGCTACAACTTCGATCCCGACGATGCGATGTGCCCGTCGTGGAAAGCCACTCGCCAGCGTGCGCAATCGCCCAAGGGTCGCGCCTCGCTGATTCGTGAATGGCTGCGTTTGCAGGGGGAGGCGGGTGTTGATGTATTGGCCGATGCCAGCCGTCGTCCGCCGTTTTTCAGCACGTTGCTGCAGCGTTGGCGCAACAGCCGTGCGCAGGAAAAGGACTTCTCACATGAGGTGTATGACGCCATGGCCGGGTGCCTGGCGTGCAAGTCCTGCGCGGGACAGTGCCCGGTGAAAGTCAACGTGCCGGACTTCCGCTCGCGGTTTCTGGAGTTGTACCACACCCGTTACCTGCGGCCGGCGCGGGATTATCTGATCGCTTCGCTGGAATACACGATTCCGTACATGGCGCGGATTCCGTTTCTCTATAACGGTTTGATGGGCGCCTCGTTCAGCCGTCGCTTGATCGAGCGTCTTGGCGGCATGGTCGATGTGCCGTTGCTCAGCCGTTTCGATTTCCACGCGGCGATGCGTCGCTGGCAGGTTCAGTCGGCGTCGGTCAAGGTGCTTTCGGCGCTGACCCAGGCGCAACGTGAGCGCAGTGTGGTGCTGGTGCAGGATGCGTTCACCCGATACTTCGAGGCGCCATTGCTGGCGGATCTGATCGAGCTGATTTCGCGACTGGGTTATCAGGTTTACTTGGCGCCGTTCAGCGCCAACGGCAAGCCGCTGCATGTGCAGGGTTTCCTCTCGGCGTTCAATCGTGCGGCGTTGCGCAATGCCGGACAGCTGCGCGCACTGGCCGAGGTTGGTGTGCCGCTGGTGGGACTCGACCCGGCCATGACCCTGGTCTATCGCCAGGAGTATCTGAAAGTGCCGGAGATGGAGAAATGCCCGGAGGTGGCGCTGGTGCAGGAGTGGTTGCTCAAGGTCATGCCGGAGCAGACCGACCAGCGCCGCGCCGGCACCTTCCGCCTGCTGGCGCACTGCACCGAGAAAACCAACGCCCCGGCTGCCACCCGGCAATGGGAGCAGGTGTTCGAACGTGTTGGCCTGAAGCTGGCGACCCAGGCCACCGGCTGCTGCGGCATGTCCGGCACTTACGGACATGAAGCGCGCAATCGCGAGACGTCGGCGGTGATCTACGAGCAATCCTGGGCCAAGCAGATCGAGGCCCCGGCGGAGAAGGGCGAGGCACTGGCCACCGGCTATTCCTGCCGCAGTCAGGTCAAGCGCCAGGCCGATCGACAACTGCGCCATCCGTTGCAGGTCGTGCTGGAAGTCTTGCGTAAAGCGTGATCGCTGTTTGAGAACCGCTAGCGATTGGATCGGTTTTTCATGTTATAAAGTAACGCAAATTGCGCGGCCGCTTACGGGCGGTCGCATCGATCAACCATTCGATTGCGATACCTCCATGACGATTGCGGTTCCCCGTTCTGCCCCCTCGGCGACTGGCCGGTTGCTGTCCATTGATGCACTGCGTGGCCTGGTGATTCTGTTCATGTTGCTGGACCACGTGCGCGAAACCTTTCTGTTGCATCGTCAGGTCACCGACCCGATGGACATCGCCAGCACCGAGCCGGCGCTGTTCTTCAGCCGTACCCTGGCGCATCTGTGTGCGCCGGTGTTCGTGCTGCTGACCGGGTTGTCAGCATGGCTGTTCGGAGAAAAGTACGACGGCAAGGCTGACGTCAGTGCCTTCCTGTTCAAGCGCGGACTGTTTCTGGTCGCGCTCGAATTCACCCTGGTGAATTTCGCCTGGACGTTCCAGTTGCCACCCACCGTGATCTACCTGCAAGTGATCTGGGCAATCGGCCTGAGCATGATCGCGCTGTCGCTGCTGGTCTGGCTGCCACGCTGGCTGCTGTTGACGCTGAGCCTGGCGATCATCGCCGGACACAACCTGCTCGACGGACTGCACTTCGCAACCGAGTCGGCACTGCACGTGCCATGGGCGATCCTGCATGACCGGGGCTGGATCGAGGTGGGCGAGACCTTGCGTCTGCGCACGTCGTATCCGTTGCTACCGTGGATCGGCGTGATCGGTCTGGGTTATGCGCTGGGGCCGTGGTTCGCCCGCGCAGCCGATGCAGGGTTGCGCCAGCGCCGTTTGCTGATCGGTGGCATGGCCGGGTTGCTGGGGTTCGTGGCTCTGCGGTTGGTCAACGGTTATGGCGAGAAACCGTGGTCGATCAATGACAACAGCCTGCAAACCCTGATGAGTTTTTTCAACATCACCAAATACCCGCCGTCGCTGTTGTTCATCACCTTGACGGTGAGCGTCGGGCTGCTGCTGTTGCTGGTGTTCGAGCGCGCGCAGGATCGACGCTGGATTCGCTGGCTGACCGTGTTCGGTTCGGCGCCGATGTTTTTCTACCTGCTGCACCTGTATGCCCTGAAGCTGTTGTACCTGATCGGCGTGGCGCTGTTCGGGCTTAATCAGGGCACGTATTTTGGTTTCTCCTCTGTGGCAGCGGTGTGGCTGGCGGCGGTGGTGCTGGCGGTCGCGTTGTTCCCGGCGGTGCGCTGGTTTTCGGCGTTGAAGGCCCGGCGACGTGACATCGCGTGGCTGAAGTATCTGTAGAACAGTTCAGCCCGTTTAGCCCTCGCGGGCATTGCGGGCGAAATCGATAAACGCCTTGAGCGGCGCCGGTACGTGGCGTCGGCTCGGGTAGTAAAGGTGGAGGCCGGGAGGGCGCGAGTTTGCCGAAGCGATGCTGGTGCTGGTGAACACGCCGAACCCGCCGCAGCGGCTGGCGCTGGGCAGCGACACGATTGCGCGGATCGAGGCGAAGAACCGTTTGGTGGCGCAGGAGTTGGCCGAGTGGAGTGAGCTGGCGCTGTCCACGGATTTCAAGGACTGACACAAAACCTGTGAGAGCGAGCTTGCTCGCGATGGCTGCCTGACATTCAACATCAATGTTGATCGTGAAGGTGTCATCGCGAGCAAGCTCGCTCCCACATGGTTTTTGGGCTATTGGATTATTTGCGATCCAGCCACACCGTCTGCGCATTGCAGAACTCGCGCACGCCGAAGTGCGACAGCTCGCGGCCGAAACCGCTCTTCTTCACGCCGCCGAAGGTCACGCGCGGGTCGCTGGCGGAGTAGCCGTTGATGAACACACCACCGGTTTCCAGTTCGCTGGTGAGTTGCTGGGCCAGGGCAACGTTGGCGGTGTAGATCGTTGCAGTCAGACCGAACTCGCTGTCGTTTGCCAGGGCCACGGCGTGGGCGCAGTCACGAGCGGTGATGATCGAGGCCACCGGGCCGAACAGTTCCTGCTTGAACGAAGTCATGCGGTCGGTGACGTCGGCCAGCACGGTCGGTTCGTAATAGTTGCCCGGGCCTTGGGCCTTGCCGCCGCCGAGCAGCAGGGTGGCGCCTTCTTCCAGGGTGGCGCGTACTTGTTGATCGAGTTCGTCACGCAGATCGAAACGGGCCATCGGGCCGATGTAGTTGTCGGCGGACAACGGGTCGCCCATCTTCAACTGGCGGGTGGCTTCGACGAACTTGCGGGTGAACTCTTCAACCACGCCTTCTTCGATGATCAGACGTTTGGCGGCGGCGCAGACTTGCCCGGAGTTCTGGTAACGACCGATGACTGCCGCTTGCACGGCTTCATCAATATCGGCGTCGTTGAGCACGATAAACGGATCGGAACCGCCCAGTTCCAGCACGCACTTCTTCAGCGCGGCACCGGCCTGTGCGCCGATGGCCATGCCGGCGCGAACGCTGCCGGTCAGGGTTACGGCGGCAATGCGCGGGTCAGCAATGGCGGTGGACACGCCTTGCGGAGTGACGTTGAGCACTTCAAACACGCCATCGGCAAAACCGGCGCGGGTGAACGCGTCGCGCAACAGATAGGCGCTGCCCATCACATTCGGCGCATGCTTGAGCACGTAAGTATTGCCGGCGATCAGCGCTGGAACGGCGCCGCGCAGCACTTGCCAGATCGGGAAATTCCACGGCATCACGGCGAGGATCGGGCCGAGCGGACGGTATTCGATGCGCGCCTTGCCGCCTTCGACCAGAGTCGCTTCGGCGTTGAGCATGGCCGGGCCGTGTTCGGCGTACCACTCGCAGAGCTTGGCGCACTTCTCGATTTCGCCACGGGCCTGGGCGATCGGCTTGCCCATTTCCCGGGTGATCATGGTCGCCATGGCTTCGCTGCTGTCACGCAGAGCGCCGGCCAGCGCGGTCAGAGCGCGGGAGCGGTCTTGCAATGGCTTGCGTTTCCACTTGTTGAAGCCGAATGCGGCGCGGGTCAGCGCAGCGTCGAGAGCCTCGGCGGATTCGAAGGCGTAGTGACCGATCTGCTCGCCGGTGGCGGGGTTGATCGAAATGGCGTGGGTCTGGCTGGAAATCGGGCTCATGGCATCGTCCTGCGAGGTCAGTGGATGTGCTCAGAGTAGGGTGGCGTTAAGTTTCTGGAAACTGAATAATAAAGAGCGTTTCTTTCACGATTGGAGAATGACTGTGGATCTGGTGCAACTGGAAATTTTCAAGGCCGTTGCCGAGCACGGCAGCATCAGCGCGGCGGCGGCGCAGATCCATCGCGTGCCGTCGAACCTCACGACCCGCATCAAGCAGTTGGAGGAAGACCTGGGCGTCGACCTGTTCATCCGCGAGAAAAGCCGCTTGCGGCTGTCGCCGGCCGGTTGGAGTTTTCTCGAATACGCGCGGCGCATTCTTGATCTGGTCCAGGAAGCGCGGGCCACGGTGGCCGGTGAGGAACCGCAAGGCGCATTCCCGCTGGGCTCGCTGGAGAGCACGGCGGCGGTACGTATTCCCGGTTTGCTGGCGACCTACAACCAGCAACATCCGAAGGTCGATCTGGACCTGTCGACCGGCCCGTCCGGGACAATGATCGACGGTGTGCTTTCCGGGCGCCTGGCGGCAGCGTTCGTCGACGGCCCGGTCTTGCACCCGGCGCTGGAAGGCATTCCGGCGTTCGAAGAGGAAATGGTCATCATCTCGCCGCTGCATCACGGGCCGATCCAGCGCGCTGCGGACGTGAATGGCGAGAACATCTATGCATTCCGTTCGAACTGCTCCTATCGCCATCACTTCGAAAAATGGTTCAGCACCGACGCTGCGGTACCGGGCAAGATTTTTGAAATGGAGTCTTATCACGGCATGCTCGCCTGCGTCAGTGCGGGCGCCGGTCTGGCTCTGATGCCGCGCAGCATGCTGCAGAGCATGCCCGGTTGCGCGACGGTGAGCGTCTGGCCGCTGGCGGCGGATTTCCGCTATCTGACGACGTGGCTGGTATGGCGGCGGGGTACGGTTTCGCGCAGTCTGAGCATGTTTGTGCGCTTGCTGGAAGAGCGTGGTGTGGTGCGCGCAGAAGAGAATTGACACGTTGTTCAAAGAGCTCTTCGACAAGGTCGAGGCCTTCTGGCGTCAGGGCGTAACCGGTGTCGAGCTGTACCGCTACGCCACGGATCAGGCCGAGGCGATGGGCTGGAAGTTGAACCTGGACATCAAGAGGGCCACCGGGTCAGTGATTTTCCGCATGCAATTTATCGGGGCGGCAATCTGGGGGACTTCGATCAGGCGCCGAATGCCGGTGTGTGGATTCTGGAAATCCAGATCGAGCACCCTGAGCTTCCGTACGGTGCCTTCTTTGAAGACTTGCTCATTTGATTGAATGAGAGTGCCCGGTTCGGTGATTTGCCGAACCGGGCATTTATTATTGGCCGTCGATAATGCGCGGCAGATCGAGTGGATTGGCATCGCGCAACACTGCCGGTAACAACGCATCGGGAAAGCCCTGATACGCCACCGGCCGCAAAAAGCGCTCTATCGAGGTCATGCCGACCGAGGTGAAGCGGCTGTCCGAAGTGGCCGGGAACGGCCCACCGTGTACGGTGGCGAAGGTCACTTCCTGCGGATGGGCGAAAGCGTTGACCACGATGCGTCCGGTGCGGCGTTCGAGAATCGGCAGCAGGCGTCGTGCCAGATCGAGGTCGCGGTCTTCAAGGTGAACGGCTGCGCTCAACTGACCCTTGAACGAACGGGCGACGGCCAGCAACTCTTCCTCATCTCTGACCGTTACCAACAATGCCGCCGGGCCGAACACTTCATGGGCCAGCGCCGGTTCACTGAGCAGGCGATGGCCGTCAACTTCCAGCAGCGCCGAGCGGCCTTCAAACTGGCCATCCGCCGGCGCGCCGACCGCCACCCGATTTGCCCCCAGGCCTTCCATCGCCATCAATCCTTTGGCGTATGAAGCGTGAATCCCCGGCGTCAGCATCGTGCGCGCCGGCGCTTCGCTGACCCGCTTGATCATGGCGCTACGTAGCGCTTGCAGACCTTCGCCTTCGACCGCAATCAGAATCGACGGACACAGGCAGGCCTGCCCGACATTCACCAGCATCCGCTCGATAAAACCATCGCCGATCTCACCGCCTCGTGTCGCCAGCGCTACGGGCAAGATGAACGTCGGATTGACGCTGGTCATTTCGGTGAACACCGGGATCGGATCGGGGCGTAATTGAGCGCGGCGATAAAGCGCCATGCCGCCAAGCTCCGAACCGGTGAAGGTCACCGCTTTAATCAAAGGATGATCGACCAGCGCCTCACCGATGGCATTGCCACCACCGCGCACCATGGAGAAAACCCCTTCGTGCAGGCCATGCATCTGCACCGCCTTGCGGATGGCGCGGGCCTGGATTTCCGAAGCGCCGGGATGGGCGTTGTGGGCCTTGAGTATCACCGTCGTACCGGCCGCCAGCGCCGATGCGGTATCGCCGCCGGCGACCGAATAGGAGATCGGAAAATTGCTCGCACCGAAGATCGCCACGGGGCCGATGGCGACTTTCTGCAGGCGATGATCCATCCGTGGTCGCGGCTGGCGATCAGGTTGCGCCGGGTCGATGGCCAGTTGAAGGAAGCGTCCCTTGCGCACCACGTCGGCGAACTGGCGGAACTGGGTGGCGGCCTTGACGGTTTCGCCTTCCAGTTGTGCCTGGGGCAGACCGGTTTCCAGCGCAGCACGGGCGGCCAGTTCCTCACGGACGGCGTCGAGGTTGTCGGCGATGCTTTCGAGAAACGCCGCACGTTCGGCCAGCGAAGTGTGGCTGTAGCTATCGAATGCCGCGTCGGCGAGGGTTGCCGCCTGATCGACTTGCTCTGCACCGCCGAAGGCGAATTCCGGTTCGATCAGCGAATTGGTTGCCGGATTCAGCGCCTTCATCGTGCCTTCGGTAGCGGGCACCTCAGCGGCGCCGATCAGCAGGTGACCGGTCAGACTCATTTCGCGCCACCTTGCGACTGAAGGTTGGCGATCAGTTCGTCTGTGGTGGTGATGACATGGGCGAACGTCGGCCCGTTGAGTTCGTGGGCGGCGTGCATCATTTCCTCTTTGAACGCGGCGGTCGCGTCGCGCACCAGCGTGACGTGGTAGCCGAGCTCGGACGCGTAGCGTGCGGTGGCTTCGATGCAGGTATTGGCCAGCAGGCCGACAATGATGACGTGGGTGATGCCTATTTGTTTGAGGCGAAAATCCAGGTCGGTATTGGCAAATCCACTGGACCCCCAGTGTTCCTGAACCACGATGTCGCCGTCCTTCGGTGCAAAATCCGGGTGCCATTCACCGCCCCATTCGCCGCGCGCAAAGTGGTGCATGTGCATGATCTTGCATTGGGTCGGGCTTGGGTGATCCCAGTTCTCGTAGTCGCCTTTGACCCAGCGGTGATGCGGTACGATGACGACCGGAATCGGCAGGGCGCGCACGGCGCGATCGAGTTTGCGCAGGTTGTCGAGCAGGCCGTTCTGCTCGGCCATCGGTTTGATCAGCGGAAAGATCTTGCCGCCGTCGGAGAGAAAATCGTTGTACGGATCGACTAGCAGGTAGGCGGTTCTGTCGAGCGGATAGAGAGGTTTCGACATGACGGTGTACTCCGGCAATGAGAGTGATCGATGCTCAGGGCTTGTTCCCGCATCGTGTTGATATGATAATCATAGTAACTGTGAAAGAGGCAAGCCCTGATGGCTGTAAACGATAGTCTTCCCGATACGCTGTGCCCGATTTCCCGGGCCGAGGCGATCGTCGGCGACCGCTGGACGGTGCTGGTTTTGCGCGAATTGTTCATGGGCAGCCATCGCTACGACGAGATCCTGGCCCAGACCGGCGCTACGCCGCAGATGGTCGCCGCTCGATTGAAATGCCTTGAGGCAGACGGGCTCGTTGAACGTCGTCTGTATAACGAACGGCCGAAACGCTACGAGTACCACCTCACCGCGAAAGGCGAGGCGTTTTATCCGGTGGTGATTGCGTTACGCGCCTGGGGCGAGACCTGGTGCAAGTCCCCCGAGGAAGGGCTGGCGGTGAACATGATTCACAAAAACTGCAACCACAGCGCAGGCCTCGGGCCGCTGTGCGATCACTGCGGTGAAGTATTGCGCCGTGAGGATTTGATCAGTCAGCCGCAAGAGTCGTACGCCGCCGAACGACAGGCTCGGCGCGAGGCGTTCAAGACGAAATAGACGCTCCCCCACAAAGCAAAAAAGGCCCTCACATCAGAGGGCCTTCATGTGTCAGCGCGGAACGGATGGCTTACAGGCTGTTCACCAGTTTCCCGGAGGTCAGCCGCCGGCGATAAGCACTGTCGCGATTCGCCAGCCAGAAATACAGCGGCGACGTCACCAGCAACCCCACCAGCCAGGAAAGGTCTGCGCCGTTGATGTGGGCCGACACCGGCCCGACGTACAGTGGCGTGTTCATGAACGGAATCTGCACTACGATGCCGATCGCATACGCCAGCAAGGCTTGCGGGTTGTAACGGCCGTAGATGCCGCCGTCGACCTGGAAGATCGAGCCAATGTCGTACTGGCCTTTGTGGATGGCGTAGAAGTCGATCAGGTTGATCGCGGTCCATGGCACCAACACCACCAGCAACACCAGCACCATGTCGACGAAGTGGCCGATGAAGTCCGCCGAGGCGCCAACCGCAGCGAAGCAGCAGGCCAGCAGGACGATGATCGAAATCACTGCGCGGCTCTTGGCGGTCGGGATCCAGCGGTAAGCGAAGGTCTGCACCAGCGTGATCAGCGACAGCACCGCGCCGTACAGGTTGAGGGCGTTGTGGCTGATGACGCTGAGCAGGAACAGCACCAGCATCAACGGGCCGATGGCGCCGGTGGCAAGTTTTACCGCGTCCATGGTGTCCATGCCCACCGGGGTTGCCAGCACGGCGACGGCGCCGAACACGAACGACAGGCTCGAACCCAGCGCCGATCCCAGATAGGTCGTCCAGAAGGTTGCCGCCACCGGCACGTTGGCCGGCAGGTAGCGCGAGTAGTCCGACACATAAGGCGCAAACGCGATCTGCCACAGCGCCGCCAGCGACACGGTGGCGAGCCAGCCGGAAATGTTGAAGCTGCCACGAGTGAGGAAATCATCGGTCTGGATGTGGGTGAGGATGTAGCCGAAGCCGACCACGATGCCGATCCCCAGCACCCAGGTGCCGATGCGGTTGAGCACGTGGATGAAGCGGTAACCGATGATGCCGATGATCCCCGAGCCCAGCGCACCGATGACGATGCCGACCGGCACCGGAACGCTGTCGACCACGCCATGCAGGGACTTGCCGGCGAGCACGATGTTGGAGGCGAAGAAACCGATGTACATGACGCCGGCAATCAACACCACCAGCAGCGCGCCGAGAGAGCCGAACTGCGCACGGCTCTGGATCATCTGCGGAATACCCATCTGCGGGCCTTGCGCCGAGTGCAGCGCCATCAGCACACCGCCGACCAGATGGCCGACCAGAATGGCGACGATGCCCCACACCAGATTCAGGTGAAACAGTTGTACGCCGAGGGCGCCGGTGACGATGGGCAACGGCGCGATATTGCCGCCGAACCAGAGGGTGAACAGATCCCGAACCTTTCCGTGGCGATCTTCGGGTGGCACATAGCCGATCGTGTGTTTTTCAATGAGCGGTGCGGACGTTGTTGCAGAGGTGGCCATGACGAACTCCAAGGCAAGGACGAGTACGTGGACGTACTTCAGTGAGCGCCGGCACGGACGGCGCATTTCTTGTTGGGGTGATCATGGGCAAGGAAAGGGGAGAGATAAATTAGTAGTTTTGTTGCTTCAGGCGCTAAAAAAACGAGGCTCTCCGGACGGCTGGAAACGCTCTGTCTCGGGCATTTCAGCGCCATGAACGACAGCGCAGCTGACCTCCATCGGAGCAGCTGTCTGTCGGTGATGCTACGGCGCGGCTGCAGACTCGAATCCCGCAGCCAGACCGCTTTTTTCACATTCGAATCGACGCCAGCATCCGTTGCAGCATCTCATCGCAGGCCTTGAGCTGATCGCGGCTGACGAATTCGTCCGGCTTGTGGCCTTGATCCATGCTGCCGGGGCCGCACACCACCGTGGCAATCCCCACCGCGTCGAACAATCCGCCTTCAGTGCCAAACGCTACGGTGCCGAAATCGTCCGAGCCACAGAACGTGGCGATCAATTGCGCAGCCTGGCTCCGGGCATCTGTGGCCAGCCCCGGATACGCCGACAACTCGCTGAAACGGATATCGCTCTGCTCGCTGACCGCCCGCATGCGCGGCAGCATTTGCTGTTCGGCGTAGGCCTTGAGTTGCTGCGCGACGACCGCCGGATCCTGCGAGGGCAGGGCGCGGATTTCGAAGTCGAAACGGCAATCGGCGGGGACGATGTTCAATGCTTTGCCCCCGCTGATCACACCGGTTTGCACCGTTGAGTACGGCGGGTCGAAACGCGGGTCGAGGTGTTCCTCCTTGAGCTGTCGACCGATGCGCCCCAGCTCGCCGATCAACTCGGCGGCGCACTCGATGGCATTGACCCCGAGTGGCGCATAGGCCGAGTGGCAGGCATGACCCTGGACATCACAGCGCATCGCCAGTTTGCCCTTGTGTCCGAGCACCGGTTTGAGTTCGGTCGGCTCGCCGATGATGCACAGCAGCGGTTTGACCGGACGCTGCTCCAGCACCTTGAGCAGCGAGCGCACACCAAGGCAGCCGACCTCTTCGTCGTAAGACAGAGCAATATGCACCGGCATACGCAAAGGTGCTTCGATCAACGACGGCACCAGCGCGAGCACGCAGGCGATATAGCCCTTCATGTCCGCCGTGCCGCGACCGTAAAGCTTGCCGTCGCGTTCGCTCAGTTCGAACGGTGGCACGGTCCACGGCTGACCATCGGCAGGCACCACATCGGTGTGCCCCGACAGCACGATGCCCGGCTGATCGGCCGGGCCGATCGTGGCGAACAGATTGGCCTTGCTGCGCTCATCGTTGTAGATCAGTTCGCACGGCACATCGAAACTTTCGAGGTAGCTGCGCACGAAGTCGATCAGTTGCAGGTTGGACTCGCGGCTGGTGGTGTCGAACCCCACCAGCGTCTTGAGCAACGCGACGCTGTTGCTCATCGGTCGTCTCCCGCGACTCCATAACCCGGCGCCTTCGCCGGGTCGAGGGCGCGGTCGATGTAGTCCTGAAGCTGCGGGCGATAGGCGTCCCAGAGTTTTTGCAATTGCCTGATCGGGTCTTCATCGGCCCAGTCCACCCGCAGGTTGACGATGGGCCAGGTCAACTCGCCGACCACAACCACGGCTGCCGAATGCACCGGGCCCGCTTCGCCGCCCAAGGCCTGGGCGGCGTGCAGGGCCTTGATCAGGCGATCGGCCAATTGGCCTTCGCCTTCTTCGAACGCGCTGACCATGGCTTCGATCACCGAGCGCCCGGCGAGCATGTTGCCCGCCGCCACGCATTGCTCGCCCGACACGGCGTTGTGCACGCCAAGGGTTTGCGCGCCGCTGAAATGCGCGGTCTGGCCGAGGTGGTTGATCGCCGTGATCTGTCGATACTGGCTGTAACCATTGCGGGTCAACACCTTGTCCAGCGCGGCCTCGGGCGCCAGGCCCTGCTCCATCAGGGCGAGGACTTCCGGGCCGAGCGACGGCAAGGTGATGTTCTGGCTCGACACCGCGCCGACCCCCGGCAACAGCCACGGACAACGGGCGCCGACGGCGATGCTGGAGGAGCTGATGGCGATGCCGAACTGACCGGTTTCGGGGCAACGGGCGGCGATGGAAAATGTCATGTGTGGCCTCCTTTCGCTAAGGTCGAATTACTCGGGAATCACCGCAACCACATCAATTTCCATCAACCACTGCGGCTGACCCAAAGCCGACACCACCAGCCCGGTGGAGATCGGGAACACGCCTTTGAGCCATTTGCCGACTTCCTGATACACCGGCTCGCGGTAGCGCGGGTCGATCAGGTAAGTGGTGGTCTTGACGATATGGCTCAGGTCGCTGCCGGCCTCTTCGAGCAGTTGCTTGACGTTGCGCATCGCTTGTTCGGTCTGGGCGCGCGGGTCGCCGAGGCCGACCAGTTCGCCGTCGAAATTGGTGCCGACCTGACCGCGGACATACACGGTGTTGCCGGCACGCACGGCCTGACACAGGTCGTTGTCCAGCGTCTGGTTCGGGTAGGTGTCCTTGGTGTTGAACATACGAATGCGGGTGTGGGTTGGCTGACTCATGTGAGGCTCCTGACGAAATCGGACCCGGCGCGACAGGCGCCGGGATTGAAGAGGGGAATCAAGCGTCGACGGTGTCGACAGCGTTGTTGTGCAGCGCGGCTTCGCGTTGTTCGGCATCGCGATAAGCCAGGTATTTGCGTTGGGTGGCGATGTGATCGGCCACGTGCTTGGCGTCGTGCCACACGCCCCAGATGAACGACGAACCGCGTCGCGACTGCCACGGCAAGCCGAGGAAATACACGCCCGGCTCACTGGACACGCCGCGCTGGTGCTGCGGCTTGCCGTTGTCGTCGAATGCCGCGACTTTCAGCCAGGAATAGTCCACGGCAAACCCGGTGGCCCAGATGATCGAGGTGATGCCGGCGGCGGCCAGATCGAGATCGGCCAGCGGGTTTTTCACGCATTCAGGATCCGGATAAGTCTCGCGGGCTTCCGGTTCCAGCGGCAGGTCGAGACCGTTGCGCTCGATGTAGGCATCGGCGGCATCCAGCAGCGCGAGGTAGTTTTCATCGCCACGCTTGAGGTTGTCGCGCAGGTCCTGTTTGAAGGTCACCACGCCGTCGCTGAACGATTCGGTGACGCCGACCAGGGTCATGCCGCGATGGGCCAGACCACGGAAGTCGATGGTACGGCCACCGTGGGCGCCGCTGACGGCGATGGTCACGTGTTCACGGCCGGGTTTCATCGCGGCCTGATCCCACTCGCCGAGCACGCCGAGCCACCAGCAGAAATCGCGGTTGCGGTAGGCGCGAGGAGGGCGGTCGTGGGCGCCGACCGAGAGGTAAACCTGCTTGCCCGAGCGCTGCAACTCATCGGCGATCTGCACGCCCGACGAACCGGCACCGACCACCAGCACCGCGCCGGCCGGCAGTTGTTGCGGGTTGCGATAGTCGGCCGAGTGGATCTGCAGCAGACGTTCATCCTTCGGCGCAATCGCCGGGATCACCGGACGCTGGAACGGGCCGGTGGCGGCGACGACGCGGGCCGCTTCGATCACACCCTCGGAGGTCTCGACGGTGAAGCCCGGACGCCCGACATTGCGCACCACGCTTTTCACATCGACGCCGGTGCGGATCGGCGCGTTGAATTTCCTGGCGTAGGCTTCGAAGTAGTCGGCGACACGTTCCTTGTGGGCGAAACCGTCCGGATCGACATCATCGAATTCCATCCCCGGGAAGCGGTCGTGCCACGCCGGACCGTTGGCCACCAACGAATCCCAGCGCCCGGTGCGCCAGCGTTCGGCAATGCGGCTGCGCTCCAGCACCAGGTGCGGCACACCGAGTTTGCTCAGGTGTTCACTCATGGCCACACCCGCTTGACCGGCGCCGACAACAAGCGTGTCTGTTTTTATTATTTCAGTGGTCATCTCTGATCCCTTCTCACGAGGCCGTTGGATTCAGGTCGCTGTCGACCTGTTCTCTGTGCTTGGGATCAGACTAGGGAGGGGGTGGTTATCGGTAAAATATTATTAAGCTGGCATGTGAAGATAAAAACGTGATGCAGAGGCCTGAAAGCCCCGTAAATACGGGGCTTTGGCTTGCCACCGAAATCCGGGACAAGGAAAAAAAGGGCCGCCGACAGGGTTGTCGGCGGCCCTTTTCAAGGCGCGTTCAGATCACACGGACTCAGCGATCGAGGAATGCCAGCAGGTCTTCATTCAATTGCTGCGCATGGGTGACCGCAAAACCGTGCGGCGCGCCTGCGTAGACTTTCAGCTCGGCGCCCTTGATCTGCTCAGCCGCGCGTTTGCCGGTGGTTTCAAACGGGACGATCTGATCGCCATCGCCATGAATCACCAACGTCGGTACATCGATTTTCGCCATGTCCGGGCGGAAGTCGGTTTCCGAGAATGCAGTGACGCAGTCCAGGGTGCCTTTGAGCGAGGCCAGCAGCGCCATATTCAGGGTTTGCGTCAGCACGCCATTGGAGACTTTCTGGCCTTGGTTGGTGCCGTAGAACGGGGCGTTGAAGTCAGCGATGAACTGCGCGCGATCCTTCAGCAGCCCGGCCTTGATCCCGTCGAACACCGACTTGTCGACGCCTTCGGCAAAGTCCGGTTTCTGCCCGAACAACGGCGTCACCGCGCCCAGCAGCACCAGCCCGGCAACACGTTCGCTGCCGTGACGCGCAATGTAGCGGCTGACATCGCCGCCGCCCATGGAGAAACCGACGAGGGTCACGTCACGTAGATCCAGGTGCTCGATCAGTTGTGCGATGTCATCGGCGAAGGTGTCGTAGTCGTAGCCGGTCCATGGCTGCTCGGAGCGCCCGAAACCACGACGGTCGAAGGCGATGGTGCGGTAGCCGCGGCTGCTCAGGTACTCCATCTGGTATTCCCACATGTCGGCGTCCAGCGGCCAGCCATGGCTGAACAGCACGGGCTTGCCGCTGCCCCAGTCCTTGAAATAGATCTCGGTGCCGTCTCGGGTCGTGAAGGTGCTCATGAAAACTCCTTGGATTTGGGCTGCGTGGTTGCCGTGATGGCAGCGTTCACTATCGCGACAAAGGGCATTGGCCACTTGTACGCAGGTGCTAAGTTTCGTGGCGCACGCGTTAACGGTTTGGCGGCATGAGTTGTAAGATGCAACCGCATCGAACCTGCCGTTTTACCGGAGAAACCCGAAATGAAGCGCAAAAGCCTTGCGGGCAATGCCTGCCCGATCGCCAGGACACTCGATCTGATCGGTGACTGGTGGTCGTTGCTGATCATCCGCGATGCACTGGAAGGCATCAGTCGCTTCAGCGATTTCGAGAAGAGCCTGGAAATCGCCAAGAACATGTTGAGCACCCGGCTCAAAGGGCTGGTGGAGCGCGACATCCTGCGCCTGGTGCCGGCGTCCGATGGCAGCGCTTACAAGGAATACGTGCTGACTGAAAAGGGCCGCGCATTGCAAACCGTGATCGTTGCGTTGTCGCAATGGGGCGGGGAATTCCTGTTCGAGCCTGGCGAGTCGGGGTCGGTGATGGTCGATGCGCAGAAGCGTCAGCCGATCAGGAAGCTTGAGTTGCTGTCGGCGGATGGTCGGGTGCTGGCGCCGGAGGATGTGGCGACAAAACTGGCAGTTGAGCATTGAGGTGATGTGATTCTCCGATTCGGGACGACCTTTACTGCTGCCGCTGGTCGGCAATACGTAATCAGTAATATCAAAAATTGACGTCAGAATAGTGGCTCATTACTATCGCGCCATTATTTTGATATCAGTTTCCGTCTCGAGGGATCGAACATGTCTTCACCCGCCCTCGTGGCGAGGTTGTGCCTGGCTTTGCTATGCCTTTCTCCGCTCCAAACCGCATTTGCAGCACCCACCCCCGGTGAAACTGATCTGATCCGCGAACGCCAGAACCGTCTGCTCGAAGAGCAGCAGCGGCGGCTCGAAGAGCTCAAGGATCTGCCCGGCAAAGAGGCCAGGCCGGCGCAGCCGGAAGCCCCCGTCGACACGCGTTGCTTTCAGATCAACGACATCGAGCTCAAAGGCGCCGACAGCCTGTCGGAGAGCGACAAGAGCCGTCTGCTCAAGCCCTACATCGGCCAGTGCCTTGGTGTGCCTCAGCTGAATGAAGTGCTGAAGGTCATCACCGATCACTACATCGAGAAGGGTTGGGTGACCAGCCGGGCTTATCTGCCACAGCAGGATCTGTCTGGTGGGCACCTGAAAGTGCTGGTGGTCGAAGGCAAACTGGAAGGCTTGAAAGGCGCCGACAACAGCAAACTTTCCGAGCGTGAGTTGTCGATGGCGTTTCCCGGCAAGACCGGTGAACTGGTCAACCTGCGCGAGATCGAGCAGATGGTCGATCAGCTCAATCGCCTGCCGTCCAATCAGGCCAAGATGGAGCTCTCGCCGGGCCAGAACGTTGGCGGCAGTCAGGTGCTGGTCACCAACACCCCGCAAAAACCATGGCGTGCCGGGTTGTCGCGCAGCAACGACGGCCAGCGCAGCACCGGTGAGCAGCAGTGGGGCACGACGTTCGACTGGGATAGTCCGCTGGGCCTGGCCGATCAGTTGAGCCTGCGCGGCGGTCACGATGCGATGACCGACCATCAGCACACCTCCAACAACGCCATGCTCAACTACAACCTGCCGTGGGGCTGGTGGAACTTCAGCTACACCTACAGCCAGAGTGAATACCGTTCACAGATCGCCGCCAACGGCTACAACTTCAAGCAGACCGGCGACAGCGAAAACCATCAGTTGCGGGCCGAACGCGTGATTCACCGCGATGCGGTGAGCAAGAGCTCCCTCAGCACCGGCCTGTCGTATCTGCGCACCAACAACTTCATCGAAGACAGCAAGCTCAAGCTGAGCAGCAACCGCATCAGCGAAGCGCAGTTCGGCTTCAACCATGGGCGGCGGATTGGCAGCGCCTTCGTCAACTTCGATGCCGGCATGCAGCAGGGCATCGGCGCGTTCGATGCCCAGGGCAGCCACGATCCTGGCCCCGGCGAACCGGACGCACGTTATCGCAAATACACCGCGACCCTGAGTTATCTGCAGCCGTTCAAGCTGTGGGGCGAATCTTTCACTTTCAGCAGCCTGATGACCGGCCAGCGCACCGAAGACGTGCTGTTCAGCCCGCAACGCACCAGCCTTGGCGGGCTGTCATCGGTCCGTGGCTACAAGGATCAGTCGCTCTCAGGCGACAGCGGCGGTTACTGGCGCAACGACCTGCGCTGGGCGCGCCCGATCAACGCCGAATGGCTGCGTCCGGTATTCGCCGAATATGGCACCAGCCTTGGTTACGATCAGGGCGTCATTCGCAATGACCGCTACAACGGCGACCAGCACGGACGCATGTCGAGCAACTCGCTGGAGTTGTTTGCGCGTGGTGAACACGTCGCCGCGACCGTGACCTTTGCCCATTCCCTGGAACGACCAGCTGCGCTGACCGAGCGCGAAGCCCCGATCTATTTCCGCATGGATTTCTTCCTCTAGTTTTTGCCTTTTCCGAGATTCTGATATGAGCCTCCGCCAACTTGCCAAAAAAGGGGACACCCATTAGCCGGTCTCAAGTCGAGGTTTATGGGTGTCCCAGAGATAATTCGATACATGGTGTGTCCCGGTTTGCGCGCAAAGGATCCAGGAATTGAGCGAAGTAAAAAAATACCCACGTCTGAAAGTGTTCCTTGCCTTTCTTCTCTGTCCATTGGTTCCAGGGTTTATCGCAAGCATCATCAAGACCCTTGCAACGATCTTCCATCTGGCCATGAATCCTCGGCTGATGGGCGAGGTTGTGGGAGGTGAGCTGATGTTGATGCCGTTCCTCGGTCCCTTGCTCGCTGAGGTGATATTTCTTGTACCGTTTTTGGTGTTCGCAATGGTGATTGCACTGATGAAGGTCAAACGGACGAACCGAGCCTGCTCAGTAATTGCACTGACGGGCGCCGCGTTGGCGACTTTATGGGTGACACCGTTTGTCCTAGCCGTTGTATCGGATGTAAAGGGAGCGACCTTTTCCGATGAAATGTTCGGAATGGTCGTGCTGTTCCTCACGTCGATGGCGACATGCTGGCTGACAGCGCGCTTCTTTCTGCCTGATCCAACAGAGCCATCGTTGCCTTGAAAACCCAAATGAAAACGCCCCGAACATCTCGGGGCGTTTTCATATGTCGGGTGGCAGGTCTATCTAAACGCCGGCACCACATGCTTGATAAACAGCTCCAGCGACTTCTTCTTCTCCGCATGCGGCAGGCTGTTGTCGCACCAGAAACTGAACTCATCCACCCCCAGTTCCTGGTAGTACTTGATACGCGGAATGATCTCTTCCGGCGTGCCGATCATCGCGGTCTTGTGCAGGCTCTCCAGTTCAAACTCCGGCCGGCCGGCAAATTTCTCTTCCGGGCTCGGGGCGAGGAAGCCATTAACCGGAGTTTCCTTGTTGCCAAACCACGCATCGAACGTGCGGTAGAAACGTGAAATGGCTTTCGCGCCAACCTTCCAGCCTTCCGGGTCATCCACCGAGTGCACGTGGGTATGACGCAGCACCATCAATTGTGGACGCGGCACATCCGGGTTGTTGTCCAGCGCCGTCTGGAACTTGTTCTTCAGGTCGAGGACTTCTTCATCGCCTTTCATCAGCGGAGTGACCATCACATTGCAGCCGTTGGCCACGGCGAAGTTGTGCGAGTCCGGGTCGCGGGCGGCGATCCACATTGGCGGGTTGGGCTTCTGGACCGGTTTCGGCACGCTGGTGGAAGTAGGGAATTTCCAGATCTCGCCGTTGTGGGCGTAATCGCCTCGCCACAGGGCGCGCACCACCGGGACCATTTCCCGCAACGCCTGGCCGCCGCTGGAAGCAGGCATGCCGCCAGCCATGCGGTCGAATTCCACCTGATAGGCGCCACGCGCCAGGCCGACTTCCATCCGCCCGTTGCTGATCACATCGAGCAACGCGCATTCACCGGCGACCCGCAGCGGATGCCAGAACGGCGCGATGATGGTGCCAGCGCCCAGGTGAATGGTAGTGGTCTTGGCCGCGAGGTAGGCCAACAGCGGCATCGGGCTCGGCGAGATGGTGTATTCCATCGCGTGGTGTTCGCCGATCCACACGGTGCTGAAACCGCCGGCCTCGGCCATCAACGTCAGTTCGGTCAGGTCTTCGAACAGTTGACGGTGGCTGACGCTTTCGTCCCAGCGTTCCATGTGTACGAACAGGGAAAATTTCATGACGCTACCTCGAATCTCTTGTGGTCGGCCGGTCGCTTGCCGGCCTGTTTAAGTGCAATCGTGCGGATCAGGCGAAGGCGGGCAGGGCGCCCATCTTGCCGTGGCAATACACCAGCGGGCCGGCGTCCTGCTGAGGAACGATGAGGTTTTTCACCGCGCCGACCATGATCGCGTGGTCGCCGCCTTCGTATTCGCGCCACAGCTCACATTCGATGATAGCTGTCGCGTTGGCCAGGATCGGGTTGCCCAGTTCACTCAGCGTCCACTCGATGCCCTGCGCCTTGTCCTTGCCTTTGCGGGCGAAGGCATAGGCTTCGCTCTGCTGGCCGCCGGACAACACGTGAATGGCAAAGCGTTTGTTCTTGATCAGGACGGGATAGGAGTCTGAGCTGTAGTTGGGGCAAAACAGCACCAGGGCGGGGTCCATCGACAGCGAACTGAAGGCGCTGGCGGTCAGGCCGACGATCTGGCCGTCGTCATCCAGCGTGGTGATGACAGTAACGCCGGACGGGAACGAGCCCATGACTTGTTTGTAGACGGCAGCATCGATCATTGGTCAATCCTCGAGTGCGGTGAAGCGTGTTTTTATTCGTTTGTGGGTCTGATGGTATACCGTAACACATCGATTGCAAGCGCTTTTTTGGTGAAACGATAAACGTGGTTCATCCGTCGGAAACTCAGCGTTTACGGGGCTTTGCTCTAGCCGTGAACGCTGGCTATCAGGGAGGATGCCGGATCAGATGCCGTCGCAAACAGCGGATCAGTCTTGTGAAAAGTTTGGAATACCATAATATGGTCTGCATCTGAGGGGCGGCCAAGAAGCACCCCCGGTTTGGCTTCATACAACGATAAGAACAGACCCAATCGAGTTCATTTTTATGTCCCAGATGTCCCGGCAAGATCCGTTGATCGAGAATCACACGGTCGACTACGTCCCACTCGCGGAACGCCACGGGAAGGCCCGCGACCTTTTCACACTTTGGTTCAGCACCAACATTGCGCCACTGCCCATTGTCACCGGCGCCATGGTGGTCCAGGTGTTTCATCTCGACCTGTTCTGGGGGCTGCTGGCGATTGCGCTGGGGCACATGATCGGCGGCGTGGTGATCGCCCTGGCGTCGGCGCAAGGCCCGCGCATGGGCATTCCGCAGATGGTCCAGAGTCGGGGCCAGTTCGGGCGTTACGGTGCGCTGTTGATCGTGTTCTTCGCGGCGATCATCTATATCGGCTTCTTCATTTCCAACATTGTGCTGGCCGGCAAGTCCATCGTCGGCATTGCGCCGTCGGTACCGGCGCCGATGAGCATCCTGATCGGCGCCCTCAGTGCTACCGCCATCGGCGTGATCGGCTACAACTTCATCCACACGCTCAACCGCATCGGCACCTGGGTGATGGGCAGTGCGCTGCTGGCCGGTTTCATCTACATCTTTGCCCATGAGTTACCGGCGGACTTCTTCACCCGAGGCAGCTTCAATCTGTCCGGTTGGCTGGCGACGGTGTCGCTGGGGATCATCTGGCAGATCAGTTTCTCGCCCTATGTCTCCGACTATTCCCGTTACCTGCCGGCGGACATCGGGATCGGCAAACCCTTTATCGCGACTTATCTGGGCGCCACCCTGGGCACGATTCTGTCGTTCACCTTCGGCGCAGTGGCGGTTTTGGCGACGCCGGAAGGCACCGAAGCGATGGCGGCGGTCAAGCAGTCCACCGGTTGGCTGGGGCCGATTCTGATGGTGCTGTTCCTGCTCAACATCATCAGCCACAACGCGCTGAATCTGTATGGCGCGGTGCTGTCGATCATCACCTCGATTCAGACCTTCGCCAGCCAGTGGACGCCAAGCATCAAGGTGCGGGTGATCTTGTCGAGCGTGGTGCTGGCGGGCTGTTGTGTGGTGGCGCTGGGGGCATCGGCGGATTTCATTTCCGAGTTCATCGGGCTGATTCTGGCGCTGCTGCTGGTGTTGGTGCCGTGGGCGTCGATCAACCTGATCGACTTCTATCTGATCAAGCGCGGCAGTTACGACATCGCCTCGATCTTCCGCGCCGACGGCGGCATTTATGGGCGCTTCAACCTGCACGCGATCATTGCCTACTTCATCGGCATCATCGTGCAGCTGCCGTTCGCCAATGCATCGTTGTATGTCGGGCCGTACGCCAATCTGGTGGAAGGCGCGGACCTGTCGTGGCTGGTCGGCCTGATCGTCACCTGCCCGCTGTATTACTGCCTGGCGACCCGTGGCCAGACCCAGCAGAGCAGGGCGGCGCGGTTGGGTTTTACTGATTGATCTTCTGCAGTCTTCTCAAACAATGCCCGGCACTTTGTCGGGCATTGTTGTTTCCGCATCCCGGCGGTCACGCAAATTGGCCATTTCGATCCCCTTTTGGCCAATGGGCTACTGTGCTGCGTCTACGCTGTCAGGAAGAATCGAAGCCACAACAAAATGCTGCACCTTCCTTGCCCTTGGCTGATCTGACAGCCGCTGCCGTGTACAGAACATAAAAACCATCGACTCACGCTGCATTCGGGGAAACACAATATGGTCACGATGAAACGCATTCTGGGCGCCACTGTTTGCGGGCTGACGCTGCTGGCCGGCGCCGTGCAGGCCGAACAGCGCGAACTGCGGGTGTACAACTGGGCGGATTACATTCTGCCGTCGGTGCCCAAGAACTTCGCCGCCAAAAGCAACATCAAAGTGACCTGGGACACCTTCGACACCAACGAATCCCTCGAAGCCAAGCTGCTGACCGGCAACTCCGGCTACGACCTGGTGGTGCCGTCGAACCAGTTCCTCGAGACCCAGATCAAGGCCGGCGTGTTCCAGAAACTCGACAAGTCCAAGCTGCCGAACTGGAGTCACCAGGATCCGGCGTTGCTCAAGTTGCTCGACGCCAACGACCCCGGTAACCAGTACGGCGTGCCCTACATGGTCGGTACGGTGCTGATCGGTTTTAACCCGGCCAAGGTCAAGGCTGCGCTCGGCGAGAATGCACCGGTGGACAGTTGGGATCTGGTGTTCAAACCGGAGAACATGGAGAAGCTGAAATCCTGTGGCGTGGCGATGCTCGATTCCCCATCGGAAATTCTGCCGTTGGCCTTGCATTATCTGGGCCTCGATCCGAACAGCCAGAACCCGGCCGACTATGAGAAAGCCAAGGACCTGATGCTCAAGGTTCGCCCTTACGTCACTTACTTCAACTCGGCCAAGTACATGACCGACATCGCCAACGGCGACATCTGCGTGGCCATCGGTTATTCCGGCAGCTTCTACCAGTTCGGCAACCGCGCCAAAGAAGCGAAAAACGGCGTGGTGGTCGACTGGCGCTTGCCGAAGGAAGGTGCACCGATCTGGTTCGACACCTTCGCCATTCCGAAGAGCGCGAAGAACGTTGAAGAAGCCCACGAATTCCTCAACACCTTGCTCGATCCGAAGGTCATCGCCTCGATCAGTGATTTTCTTGGCTACCCGAACGCCAACAAGGATTCGCTGCCGCTGATCAACAAGGAAATCACTGGCAACCCCAACCTGACGCCGACCAGCGAAGCGCTGAAGAAACTGTACGTGGTGCAGCCGTTGCCTCAGAAGCTGGAGCGGGTGCGGACCCGGGTGTGGACCAGCATCAAATCCGATAAATAGGTTAAAAGCCGAGGGAGCGAATTCGCTCCCTCGGCCATTATTTCGCCTGACTTTCCTCGGGCGACTTGTCCTTCGTCAGGATCAGACTCAGCAACACCGATGTCAGAATCACCCCGCCGACAATCGCCAGCGACCACTCCACCGGCATGTGAAACCACGGCATAACCGTCATCTTCCCACCGATAAACACGAGCACCAGCGCCAGTCCGTATTTGAGTAGATGAAAGCGGTCGGCCATGTCTGCCAAAAGAAAGTACAGCGCCCGCAAGCCCATGATCGCGAAGATATTCGAGGTAAAAATGATGAACGGGTCGGTGGTCACCGCGAAGATCGCCGGGATGCTGTCGACCGCGAACATCAGGTCACTGGCCTCGATCAGCACCAGCACCAGAAACATCGGCGTGGCCCAGCGCACGCCGTTTTGCAACACGAAAAAGCGCTCGCCGTGGAAGCTATTGGTGATGCGTAAATGTCCACGGGCCCAACGCACGATCGGATTTTTTTCAAGATCTGGCTGCTGATCGGCGAACATCAACATCTTGATCCCGGTAATGATCAGGAACACACCGAACACGTACAGCAGCCACGTAAACTGCGACACCAGCCACACCCCGGCAAAAATCATCGCCGCGCGCATCACGATCGCTCCCAGTACGCCGTACAGTAACACCCTGCGCTGCAACTCCGGCGGCACGGCGAAGTAGCTGAAGATCATCACGAACACGAACATGTTGTCGATCGACAGCGACTGTTCGATCAAATAGCCGGTGAGGAATTCCAGGGTCTTGACCTTGGCGATGTCGGGACCGAATTCGCCGTTCAGATACCACCAGAGCAACCCGGCGAAGGCCATCGCCAGCATGCACCAGGCGATCACCCAGGATGAGGCTTCCCGCACAGAGACCCGATGCGCCTTGCGCCCACCGAAGACGAACAGGTCGACGGCCAGCATGGCGAGGACAAAAACGATGAAGGCGACCCACATCCAGGGTTCGCCGATGTTGATGGGGTGCATGCCGTTCTCCCTGTCGTTATGTTTTTCGGGGTAGACGCGGCCATCCTAGTAGGAGCCTTCCGACAAAGAAAAATCGTTTATTTCGTGGGTATTGTTCGTTAAAAACGAAATGTCGGACGACAGGGCAGGCGCGGGTAATACTTCGTTCAACGCTTCTTTGCTAACCTCGCTGTCGAGCCAGTTCACCACTTCGGGAGTCACGATCATCGACACGCCAGATCCTCAAGCCGTCTGCAGCCCGATCACCAGCGCTGCCATATTCATCGTGGCCACTCTCAACGCCGAGGCCGAGGCCGCTGAAAAAGTCCGTGGCTGGTGCGCCGATATAGCGGGCCTGACGCGCTCGGTCGGCAAGCGCGTTCCATCGGGAAATCTGTCCTGCGTGTGCGGATTTTCTTCCAGCGCATGGGATCGACTGTTCGGCAGTCCACGCCCCGCGTCCCTGCATGATTTTCGCGAGTTCGGTGTAGAAGGGCGGCGGGCTGTTTCCACGCCTGGCGACTTGCTGTTGCACGTTCGAGCCGATCAGATGGACCTGTGTTTCGAACTGGCGACGCAGTTGATGTCGGCGCTGGACGGCGCCGTGACGGTGACCGACGAGGTGCAGGGTTTCCGCTATTTCGACATGCGCAGCATCATCGGTTTCGTCGACGGCACGGAAAATCCGGTCGGCCGCAAAGCCGAGCATTTCACTCTGGTCGGCGATGAAGATCAGCCGTTCAGTGGCGGCAGTTACGTGCTGGTGCAGAAGTATCTGCACAACATGAAGGCCTGGAACGAATTGTCGGTGGAGGCGCAGGAGAGGGTGATCGGGCGTACCAAACTGTCCGATATCGAACTGGACGACTCAGTCAAACCGAGCAATTCCCACAGTGCGTTGACGACCATCACCAAGGATGGCGAAGAGGTGAAGATCCTGCGCGACAACATGCCGTTCGGCCGGCCAGGGGCAGGCGAATTCGGCACTTACTTCATCGGGTACGCGCGCTCCCCGGAGCCGCTGGAGCAGATGCTGGAGAGCATGTTCGTTGGCAAGCCGCCCGGCAATTACGACCGCTTGCTGGACTTCAGCACGGCCGTCACGGGCAGTCTGTTCTTCGTGCCTTCGGCGGATTTGCTGGAAGAGCTGGCAGAGCGATAAAAAACGGCGGGATCAATTGATCCCGCCGTTTTGCATTTACTTGCCTGTCGCCAGTGCTGGCGTACGTGGCGGTATCCGTCGTTTCGAACCGGTCGCCTCGAACGCCGCAGCAAGGCGCAGCAACGTCGAATCATCATAGGCGCGACCAGCGAAGGTCAGGCCGACCGGCATGCCGATGTCTGCCATCACGCCCATCGGTACCGTGACGGTCGGTACGCCGAGGTGGCGGATCGCGAGGTTGCCGTTGGCGACCCAGATGCCGTTGCTCCAGGCGATGTCCGCCGAAGCCGGGTTGACGTCGGCGTCAGCCGGGGCAACGTCGGCGTTGGTCGGGAACAGCACGGCGTCGAGGCCCAAGCGATCCATCCAGTCTTCGAGGTCGAGCTTGCGGGTCTTTTCCAGGCCGCGCAGGCCGTCCGGCAGGGTCGGGATCTGATCCCACGGCGTGATGCCACGCTCGGCCATGCGCACGTATTCGTCCATGCCGGCGGCGAGGTCGCCTTCGCGGTTGGGCAGTGTGCCGGGGTCGTGCGGGAAGATTTTCGGGCCGTCGACGTCCGCCAGTCGATTGAGTTTCGGATCACCGTTGGCGCGCAGGAAATCATCGAACGCCCAGGCCGACAGGTCCCACAGTTCGTGGTGCATGAACTCTTTCGAAACGATGCCGCGATTGAATACGGTCGGTGCGCCCGGACGATCGCCTTCGCAGTTGGAGACCAGCGGAAAATCCACTTCGATCACTTCAGCACCGGCGGCCTCAAGGGCCTGACGGGCCTGTTTCCACAGATCGATTACCGAGGCGCGGGTGTTGATGCGCTGCCCGGTCGGGCCGCCGATGCCCGGTGCTTCGCTGGTGCCGGCCTCGGGGTCGGCGTTGATGTACATGCGCGGTACGCCAAGACGTTTGCCGGCCAGTGCATTACTTTTCACCGCGAGTTCGAGATAGGAAGCAGGGCGAACCGAGGCGACGCTCGGGATCGGCACCCAGGGTTGCAGGCGCCACAGATCGCCTCGGGTGTCGGTGTCTTCGGCGACCACCACATCGAGCACTTCCAGCAGGTCAGCCATGGTGCGGGCGTATGGCACCACCACGTCCATGGTCGGCGTCAGCGGCCAGTTGCCGCGTACCGAAATCACCCCGCGCGATGGCGTGTAGGCGCACAGGCCATTGTTGGATGCCGGGCCGCGACCGCTCGACCAGGTTTCTTCCGCCAGACCGAATGCCGAGAAGCTTGCAGCGGTGGCGGTACCGGCACCGTTCGACGAGCCGGAAGCGAAGGGAGCCGTCAGGTAGTCGGCGTTGTAAGGGCTTTCGGCACGGCCATAGACCCCGCGCTGCATCCCGCCATTGGCCATCGGCGGCATGTTGGTCTTGCCCAGGCAGATCGCGCCACCCGCACGCAGGCGTTCGATGGTGAACGCGTCGCGCTGGGCCACCAGATCGGCGAAGGCCGGGCTGCCGGACGCGGCGGTCAGGCCTTTGACCAGATAACTGTCCTTGGCGGTATAAGGGATGCCGTCCAGCGGACCGAGGGTTTCCCCCTTGGCACGACGGTCGTCCGAGGCCTGCGCTTCTTTCAGTGCGTCAGGGTTACGCACGATTACTGCGTTCAGGGCAGTGGCGGTATCCGGGCCGTCAAAGGCGTCGATGCGCGCCAGGTAGGCCTGCACCAGTTCAACCGCTGTGGTCTGGCCGGATTCGAGCGCGGCGCGCAATTGGGCAATGGAAACTTCAGTGACTTCGATCATGCTGTTACCGCCGACAGGTTCGCTAAAGGGTGGTTGATCATTGTTATCGTCGAAAGATGTCAAAGATTCTTGATGGGCGAAACTCTACTCTGAAATTTGCCCAATGGCATGCACAAAGTCGATAAATATCGGTTAATTTCATCGGAAAAACTCACCCGGCGTTTCACCGAACTGTTGGCGAAACGCCGCAATAAACGCTGACGTCGAGTCGTAACCGCAGGCCAAAGCCACGTCGGTGACGCGTTCGCCACGTTCCAGCGGCGTCAGCGCCCTCAACAGACGCAGGCGCTGACGCCAGGTGCGGAAGGTCAAACCGGTGTCGCGCAGGAACAGCCGAGTCAGAGTTTTCTCGGTTACGCCGAATTTTTCGCTCCAGTGCGCCAAGGTGGTCTGCTGTTCCGGATGTTGCTCCAGACTTTGATAGATCTGGCGCAAGCGACTGTCCTGCGGCAATGGCAGCATCAGATCGATAGGCGGGGCATCGGCCAGTTGATCGAGGATTACCTGGGCCAAACGCCCGTGCGGGCCGCTCTGGTCATACTCGACAGGTATCTGACTGAAGGCCCGAATCAGCTCCCGCAAAAGATCACTGACGCCGAGTACATGACAACGCTCGGGCGCCCAGTTGGCGACACTGCAATCAATGTAAAGGCTGCGCATTTCAGTGTGCGGCGAACTGAATACTCGATGCGGCACGCCCGCCGGAATCCACACCGCCCGTTCCGGTGGTGCGACGAAACGACCGACGGCGGTTTGCACTTCGAGCACGCCCTGGATCGCGTAGGACAACTGCACCCACGGATGACTGTGACGGCGGGTCAGCGCGCGATTGGGCAGTGATTCAGTGCGCCCGTACAGCGGACGCGGCAGGCTGGGCAACCCGGGAATGCTGCGTCTGACGCTCTTGTCGTGTCCTTTCGGCGGCATCTGTGGGTTCTTCGGCGTTAGTCGGTAATTTCCAGTCACGTTAGAGTCGCTTCCACGTACTGGCAACCCCCGGATGAACAAACCATGACGCGCCCACGCTTTTTGCCCGACAACTTCACCCTGACCCTGATCGGCGTGGTGCTGCTGGCCAGCTTCCTGCCCGCCAGCGGCCAGGTCGCGACCGGTTTCGGCTGGCTGACCAACATTGCGATTGCGCTGCTGTTTTTCCTGCACGGCGCCAAGCTGTCGCGGGAATCGATCATCGCCGGCGCCGGCCACTGGCGCCTGCATTTGCTGGTGTTCGGTCTGACTTTTGTCCTGTTCCCGCTACTGGGTCTGGCGCTCAAGCCGCTGTTGTCACCGCTGATCGGTGATCAGCTGTACATGGGCATGCTTTACCTGTGTGCGCTGCCGGCCACGGTGCAGTCGGCGATTGCCTTCACTTCGCTGGCGCGGGGTAATATTCCGGCGGCGATCTGCAGTGCGGCGGCGTCCAGTCTGTTCGGGATTTTCCTCACGCCGCTGCTGGTGACGCTGCTGCTCAACGTCCACGGCGACGGCGGCTCGACCCTCGACGCGATCGTGAAAATCAGCGTGCAATTGCTGCTGCCGTTCATCGCCGGTCAGATCGCTCGGCGCTGGATCGGCGCCTGGGTCGGTCGCAACAAGAACTGGCTGAAATTCGTCGATCAAGGCTCGATTCTGCTGGTGGTCTATGGCGCGTTCAGTGAAGCCGTCAACGAAGGCATCTGGCATCAGATCCCGGTCATCGACCTGCTCGGCCTCGTGGTGGCCTGCTGCATCCTGCTGGGGCTGGTGCTGCTGGCATCGACGGTGCTCGGCAAGCTGTTCGGCTTCAACCTGGAAGACCGCATCACCATCCTGTTCTGCGGCTCGAAGAAAAGCCTGGCCACCGGTGTGCCGATGGCGCAGGTGTTGTTTGCCGGGAGTGCGATCGGTGTGCTGATTCTGCCGCTGATGCTGTTCCATCAGATTCAATTGATGGTTTGTGCGGTGCTGGCGCAGCGCTATGCGAAACGCCAGGAATCGGTGCCTGAACTGATGGCCCAGGTCGATCCTTGATCCAGGCTTCTGACGCTAACCCGTTCCGGAATACTTGACTGCCGCCGCTGCCCGCGACGGCACGTTGAGCACCCGCAACAACGACGACACATGAATCCGCACCGTGAACGGCGAAATATCCAGTTCACGGGCGATTTCCTTGTTGGTCTTGCCCTGAGCGATCAGCCTTAATACCTCTTGCTGACGCGGGGTGAGGGCGGTGCCGGTGTCCAGCGGCAGCAGGCCGGACGGGGCGAATTTCACCAGAACCTCACCTTCACGAATCGCCCGGATTGCCTGACCGATCTCGTCCGGGGCGATGTTCTTGCCGATAAAACCATCGATACCGGCGGCCATGACTTCGCCGATCAGCACTTCGTCATCGACCATCGACACCACGATCAGCGTGGTTCTCGGCAGGCGCCGACGCAGTTCCGCGAGCTGGCTGACACAGGTCAGTCCGGGAAAACGCAGGTCGAGGATCAAGGTGTCGGGCTCATCGCCGGCCGGCAGCAGGGCGAGCACGGTGTCGAGGTCGCCGGCTTCTTCGATCAGGGCGTCGGGCAGCAAACGCTGGACAGTGCGCAGCAGCGCTTCGCGAAACAACGGGTGATCGTCGGCTATGATGATTCGGCACGCCATGGCAAAACCCTCCCTGGGTCAGCATTTCTCACGGCATGCACCTTAGCACCGGGCGAAGGTATTGCCTGTTGATTCGTGTTGTTTATGACGACTGCCGCACAAGGACGTTCCGCCATGAAGTTCGAAAAGAACACCGAGCTCGACCAGGCCAATCTGCGCATCATCATCGCCAGCATCGCGCTGGTTTACATGGCCGTGCTCGGTTTCCTGCCGGGCCAGCGCTTCGATACTTACCTGCCGGTGGTCACCTACATTGCCCTGTTTTTGCTGGCATCCGTTGTGCTGCGCCAGGCCATCGTGCGCTGGCCGGGGCATTATCCGGCGCGGCGTATTTTCGGCATGCTCCACGATTACACCGGCACCAGTTTCGGGCTGGTGGTCGGCGGCGAGGCGGCGCTGCCCATCTACGCCGTCATGGTCTGGGTCAATCTCGGCAACGGCATGCGTTACGGCTCGCGCTACCTGGCGATCGCCACGGTGCTGGCGTTGGTGGCGCTGTTGGCGGTCTATCGATTGACGCCGTACTGGCAAGCGCAACCGTTCATGGTGTTGATGCTGATGATCACCAGCACGGTGATTCCGGTGTATGCGCACCTGCTGCTGGAGCGCACGCGCAAGGCATCTGAAGAGGCGGTGGCTGCCAATCTGGAAAAATCGCGTTTCCTGGCCCAGGCCAGTCATGACCTGCGTCAGCCGATCCACTCCATTGGGTTGTTTACCGCGTGTCTGCGTGAGTCGCGGCTGGGCGAAGAGGAGCGGCGGCTGGTGGACAGCATCGACCGTTCGCTGCTCAACGTGTCGCAGCTGTTTCGCTCGATTCTCGATCTCTATACCCTCGATAACGGGCGGATTCTGCCCCGCCTGCAGACGCTTGAACTGGGCGAGTGGCTGGCGGATCTGATCCGCCAGAACGCCGAAGCCGCACGTTGGGCGGGTGTGGAGTTACGCTTGCGGCGCTGTGAACATTGGGTGCGTACCGATCCGGCGTTGCTCGCGACCATGGTCCAGAATGTGCTCTCCAACTGCTTCAAATACGGTGCACACCGGCCGGTGCTGATCGGTGTGCGCAAGCGCGGCGCGGGACTGGCCATCTCGATCTATGACCGCGGCAACGGGATCGCCGAAGAGCATTTGCCCAAGGTGTTCGAAGAGTTTTATCGGGTTCGCCAGCTGCGTGACAAAGACGTTGAAGGCGTGGGCCTGGGGCTGTCGATTGTCCGGCGTCTGGGGCAGTTGATCGGTGTCGATGTCGCGATCCGCTCACGGCTGGGGCATGGCACGGCGGTGACCTTGCATGGGCTGCCGCTGGCGCCGCCGCAGATGCCGGTCAATCGAGAGGAGCCTCGGCAAATCGGGTTGCTGACGGGGTTGAAGGTGTGTCTGGTGGAGGATGATCGCAACGTTCTGCTGGCGACTTCAGCGTTGCTCGAGCGTTGGGGCTGCGTCGTGCAGGCCGAGCTGAGCGGGCATGGGCTGGTCACGGACTGCGACATCATCGTTGCCGACTATGACCTCGGCTCCCACAGCACCGGCATCGAGTGCATTGATGAGGTTCGTCGTCAGCGGGGTCATGCGGTACCGGCCATGATCATCACCGGGCATGACATCGAAAAAATCCAGGCGGCCCTGCATGATCGGCAGATCGCCATTCTGTCCAAGCCGGTACGCCCGGCCGAGCTGCGCGCGACCTTGCGTGCGCTGCGCGACCGGCAGACCGAAGCTGTCAGCGCTTACACAGATAGTCCTGCGTGATGGTGGTTTGCAGGCAGTTGTACTGGCCCATGGTGCGGCAGATGTTTTTCTCCGAGCCTGATACTTCGGCGCTCTTGTAGCCCCAGACCTTGCAACGGCCTTCAGCTGCGGCCAACCCTTGAGCGGCGGAGGTTTGCCCGCTTTCGAACTGGCCCAGTTCATAGGAAACCTGGACAACGCCGTCGGTCTTGCTGCCGCCGGTGGCTTCCCATTGTTTGGGGGTGGCGCAGCCGGTGAGCGCTAAGGCCGCGAGGGTGAGGCTGGCGATGAGTGTTTTCATGATCGAGCGGAATCCTTTACCGGGTGAGAGGAGGCACTAAGACGGTTTTTCTGCGCCGGATTACTGGTACGGAATCGGCGACGCACCTTTGGGCAGGCAGGACAGCGGAGGTGTCATGATGCCCATGCTGGCCACCGCGATGATCGCGCCACTGGGCAACTCGCAGTTGTATTCGCCGGCGGCGGTGTAGGCGGTGTAGTAGGTCAGCGTGCTGTCGTTGCGGATGTTGCCGATCCTGGTGACCGGTTGGCCGATGACGGTCTGGGCGCGTTCGCGCATGCTGTCTTCAGTGGGTTTGGCGGTCTGGCAACCGCTGGCGCCGAGAAGCAGGGCACCGAGGACTGTGATCCTGGCGAGGCTGGCGTGTAGTTTCATGGTGTTTCTTCCTTGGTGTTGTTGTTTTTCCAGGCACAACGATCCCGCGCACTGCGCAGCGGCAATGTTGGGGAGTGTCGGGGGTTGCGAGGGAATATAACGCCAGGGAACGGGGTGGTCGATTAGCACAAATGTGCTAGTGCGGCGCAACCAGCGGCAGGCTGGTTGCGCCGATAGCGGTTATTGAGGGCTGTTGAACTGGTCGGAATAGCTGCCGCTCATGAGGGCGGAAGCCACCTGGTCCGAACCGACGCCTGCGCGGGAGTAGGCGAGTCGGCTGGCACCGACCTTGTCTGCGCCATCGGCGGCGAGCGCGCCTGCACCGACATGATCCGCGCCGTCAGAGGCAACGGCGCCTGCGCCAACGTGATCCGCGCCGTCAGAAGCAACGGCACCTGCACCGACATGATCCGCGCCGTCAGAAGCAACGGCACCTGCGCCGACGTGGTCCGCGCCGTCAGAGGCAACGGCACCTGCGCCGACATGGTCCGCGCCGTCAGAGGCAACGGCACCTGCACCGACATGATCCGCGCCATCAGAAGCAACGGCACCTGCACCGACATGATCCGCGCCATCAGAAGCAACGGCACCCGCGCCGACATGATCCGCGCCGTCAGAAGCAACGGCACCTGCGCCAACATGATCCGCTCCGTCAGAGGCAACGGCACCTGCGCCGACGTGATCCGCGCCGTCAGAAGCAACGGCGCCCGCGCCGACATGATCCGCGCCGTCAGAAGCAACGGCGCCAGCGCCAACATGATCCGATCCATCGGAAGCCACCGCTCCCGCACCCACATGATCCGCCCCGTCCGACGCCAATGCCTGCGCCTTCGCAGCCCAGCCATTGGGCATTGCCACCGTTGCCGCAACTGCCAGGACGAGGCCCGGCCAAAGCGTGTGCTTCATGATTTTCTCCACGCCCCATCAGCCACACAGCAACCGAGCTTTATCCGTCATTCGATCTTTGATCATTGACGGAAGGCTCGTCGGCCCGGGGTCAACCAGATTGGTGAGTGGCACAGGGCACCGGAGGGTGCACGGGTGTCGACGGTTTACAGGAAATCTGGACAGCCAGCTGAAAAGTATAGTTCGCCCTTGGCGGGAGGCAGGCTTACGGGCCGTGAAAGCGATAGTCGGTTAACTTCCTTGCAGGGCAGCGCTAGAAAACAATCAGTCTAAAAACCGCGTAGCGCAATGCAGCGTGTTTGCTAGGCTCAAGCATGTAGGCGAAGACGCAGACTGATGCGCAAGCGGATAGCGAGGAAGCGTTGGGCGCGTTCCGAAGGGTACACGGTTAGAAAGAACCCCGCGCTGGGTTCCAGCCCTTATGCCGTGTGAAGCAGCAGAGCACATTGCCTGTACTGTGGGAGTCCTGAGAAACCTCGTAAGCCAGAGACCAGCACTGGCCGCCTACTCGAACACCAAAGCCCGCCTCGTGCGGGCTTTGACGTTTTCGGGCTTTAGATGCTGGTCAGCGCCTGCGCCAGATCCGCACGCAGGTCCTCGATATCCTCGACGCCCACCGACAGACGCACCAGGCTGTCACCGATGCCAAGCTTGGCACGGGTTTCGGCCGGAATGGTCGCGTGAGTCATGATCGCCGGGTGCTCAATCAGGCTTTCCACGCCGCCAAGGCTTTCGGCCAACGCAAAGATCTGCACGTTCTCCAGGAAGCGCCGGGCGCCCGCCAGATCACTGTTCAGATCCAGGGAAATCATTCCGCCGAAACCACGCATCTGACGCTTGGCCAGTTCATGCTGCGGGTGAGATTCCAGGCCCGGGTAGTAGACGCGTTTGACCTGCGGCTGTTGCTCCAGCCAGCGCGCCAGTTCGAGAGCGTTGCTGCAATGACGCTCCATACGCAGTGCCAGGGTCTTCACGCCGCGCAGAGTCAGGAACGCGTCGAACGGGCCGGAGATGGCGCCAACGGCGTTCTGCAGGAAGCCCAGGCGTTCGGCCAGCGCAGGATTGTCACCGACCACCGCGATTCCGCCGATCACATCGGAGTGACCGTTCAGGTATTTGGTGGTCGAGTGCAGCACGATGTCGAAACCCAGTTCCAGCGGACGCTGGATCCATGGACTGGCGAAGGTGTTGTCGGCCACGCAGATGATCCCGCGCGCCTTGCAGATGCGCGCGATGGCGGCGAGGTCGGACAGGCTCAGCAGCGGGTTGGTCGGGGTCTCGACCATGACCATGCGCGTGTCGTCCTGCAGCGAGGCTTCGAACGCCGACAGATCGGCCAGATCGACGTAGCTGAAACGATGCCCCGCACTGCGCTGGCGCACCTTGTCGAACAGGCGGAACGTGCCGCCATACAGGTCATTGCCGGAGACGATGTGCGAGCCGGCGTCGATCAGTTCGAGCACGGTGGAAATCGTCGCCAGCCCGGAAGCGAAGGCAAACGCCTGGGTGCCACCCTCCAGGTCCGCCACGCAACGCTCCAGAGCAAAACGCGTCGGGTTGTGCGAGCGGCCGTAGTCGAAACCCTTGTGCACGCCGGGGCTGTCTTGCAGGTAGGTGGAGTTGGCGTAGATCGGCGGCATCAGCGCGCCAGTGGTCGGGTCCGGCGTTTGCCCAGCGTGGATCACGCGGGTGGCGAAGCCTTGTTGACGGGCGTTCTTGTCGTGCTGGCTCATGCCAGGGATCTCCGTAATTGATTGAGCATGTCGACGCGGGTAATCAGGCCGTGGAAGCCTGAAGCGTCGGCGATGATGGCCACCAGACCACTGCTGAGCACGGTTTCCAGTTCAGCCAGCGTGGCGCCGGGGGCGAGGGTTTGCAACTTGTCCGTCATCGCGCTGGAAACGGGTTTGCTGAAGAGCGAGGCGTCTTCGTGCACGCGCACCAGAATGTCCGATTCATCGATCACGCCGACCAGTTGCTTGCCATCTACCAACACCGGCAGTTGCGAAACGTCTGCCAGGCGCATGCGCTGGAACGCGGTCATCAGCGTATCGTCCGGTCCGACGCTGACGACCTTGCCGTCTTCGAAGCGACGGGCAATCAGGTCGCGCAGGTCGCCGTAGCGTTTGCGCTGCAACAGGCCCTGATCGGTCATCCACTGATCGTTGTAGACCTTCGACAGGTAGCGGGTGCCGGTGTCGCAAACGAAGCTGACCACGCGTTTCGGCTCGGTCTGTTCGCGGCAGTAGCGCAGCGCGGCGGCGAGCAGGGTGCCGGTGGACGAGCCGCCGAGAATGCCTTCGGCTTTCAACAGCTGGCGCGCGTGATCGAAGCTTTCTTCGTCGCTGATCGAGTAGGCGCTGCGCACGCTCGACAGATCGGTGATCGACGGAATGAAGTCCTCGCCGATGCCTTCCACCGCCCAGGATCCGGCGGTGCCCAAGTGCTTGCTGCGGCTGTATTCGGCCATCACCGAACCGACCGGGTCGGCCAGGACCATTTCCAGATCAGGTTGTACGCGTTTGAAGAAACGGGTCAGGCCGGTCAGCGTGCCGGCCGAACCGACACCGACCACGACGGCGTCCAGGTCATGCTCGGTCTGGGCCCAGATTTCCGGCCCGGTGCTGCACTCGTGGGCCAGCGGGTTGGCGGGGTTGTTGAACTGGTCGGCGAAGAAGGCGCCGGGAATGTCTTTGGCCAGACGCGCGGCGACATCCTGGTAATACTCGGGATGGCCTTTGCCGACATCGGAGCGGGTGATGTGCACTTCGGCGCCCATGGCCTTGAGGTGCAGGACTTTTTCGGTGGACATTTTGTCCGGCACCACCAGCACGACGCGGTAGCCTTTGGCGCGTCCGACCAGGGCCAGGCCCAGACCGGTGTTACCGGCGGTGGCCTCGACAATCGTGCCGCCGGGTTGCAGGCGACCGTCGCGTTCAGCGGCGTCGATCATGGCCAGGCCGATGCGGTCCTTGATCGAGCCGCCGGGGTTCTGTGATTCGAGTTTGAGAAACAGGGTGCAGGGACCGGTATCGAAGCGGGTGACTTTTACCAGCGGCGTATTGCCGATCAGCCCAAGTACGGCAGGGCGTGAATCCTTTGACATCTCTTCACCTCTTTGTGGTGTTGATCGCGTTCCATTCGCGGGGAAAAAGCTCGCGTGCAACATAGGCCCAGACTTGAGCTGTCGCAACCTTTAAACGGCCGTAAATGCTGCCATTTCGATCTAACGATAGAACGAAATCAGCGAGGGGAAGGAAGTGACTTGCAGGGTTTATACGCAGGCGTCATCGAGTATTGAAAGGGCGTCTTCAGCGTTCAACAAACGCAGAGACAAGCGCAACAGGCCGGTGACCACCGCGCGCGACCGGACACCAACATTTGCAATCCCGGTCGATACACGATTAATATACGATCCATATACAATTCGTATCGGATATTGCCATGGGCATCGTAAAGATTTCAGAGGACATGCACGAGAATCTGCGCATCTCCAGCAACGCACTCAGCCGTTCGATCAACGCGCAGGCTGAACACTGGATGCGCATCGGCATGCTCGCCGAGCTGTATCCCGACCTGGATCACCATGCCATTTGCCGGTTGCTGATTCGCGCCGAACAGTCGGGCGGTCTGGATCTGCAGCAAGTCTGTGCATTGGCCGATGCCGCGCAGAACGCCTCGGTCAAAGAGGCGGCCAAGGTATGAGAAACCCGATCAAGATCAACACCCAGGCCGAAATCGCCCAATCCCGGGTGGCTGCGCAGTTGGCTGCTGAAGTACTGGCGATGCTGGTGCCGCACGTCAAGGCTGGCGTCACCACCGATCAGCTCGACCAGTTGTGCAACGACTACATCGTCAATGTGCAGAAGGCGATTCCGGCCAACGTCGGTTATCACGGCTTTCCGAAAACCGTCTGCGCGTCAGTCAACGAAGTGGTCTGCCACGGCATTCCGTCGAAGCGCGTGTTGAAGGACGGCGACATCGTCAACCTCGACATCGCGGTGATCAAGGACGGTTGGTTTGGCGACACCAGCCGCATGTACGTGGTCGGTGAGCCGACGCCCGAGGCGCGGCATCTGATCAAGACCACTTACGACGCCATGTGCGCGGGCATCCGCGTCGTGCGGCCGGGCGCCACGTTGGGTGACATCGGTCATGCGATCCAGACGCTGGCGGAGAAAGAAGGGTTCAGCGTGGTGCGCGAATATTGCGGGCACGGGATCGGCAAGGTTTATCACGATGAACCGCAGGTGCTGCATTACGGTTACCCGGAGCAGGGGCTGAAATTGAAGGCGGGGATGATTTTCACCATCGAGCCGATGCTCAATGCCGGCAAGCGGCATGTGAAGAGCCTGGCGGATGGCTGGACAGTGGTGACGAAGGATCAGTCGTTGTCGGCGCAGTGGGAGCACATGGTGGCGGTGACGGAAGACGGGTTTGAGGTGTTGACAGCCTGGCCCGATCAGATCGAAGGGTATCCGCCAATTAACTGACTGGTGCAAGGCTTGTGGGAGCGAGCTTGCTCGCGAAGGCGTCAGCATATTCAGTATTGATGTTGAATGTGCCGGCCTATTCGCGGGCAAGTCGAATCGTCGCACCGCCGCTCCCACAGGATTGCGTTGTTTTCTGAAGACCTTAGTGGGATCCGGCGGCCTTGTTGAGGTCGCTTTCGGCCCAGTCGGTGTAGACACATGCATCCGCCGTCGCCCAGCGAACCCGCACCGGATCGCCAGCCTTCAACGGCATCCCGGCTGCCGATAGCGCCTTGACCGTCATGGACGTGCCACCCGATGTGACCACGCTGCAAGTCTGACTTTCACCCAGAAACAACAGCTCGACCACCTTCGCCGAAACCTCATTCCAACCCGCCGCCAGCGGCTCGTCATTCGCTTGCTGCACACTCAACGCCAACGCCTTTTCCGGGCGCACCATCAGCAAAACATCCTGCCCGGTCTGCAATCCGGCCGTCAGGCGAATCGAAAGCGACTGCCCCTCGAAACTCGCCGCCGCATTACCCTGCGCCTTGAGCTTGAGAAAGTTCGAGTTGCCCAGAAACGACGCCACAAACGCATTCGGCGGGTTCTGATAAAGGTCATAACCGCTGCCGAGCCCGACAATCTTGCCGTGACTGAAAATTGCGATGCGCTGGGACAGGCGCATGGCTTCTTCCTGGTCGTGGGTCACGTAAACGATGGTGATGCCGAGGCGACGGTGCAACTGACGCAGTTCATCCTGCAAGTCCTCACGCAGCTTCTTGTCCAGCGCACCGAGCGGTTCGTCCATCAACAGAATACGTGGCTCGTAAACCAGCGCCCGTGCAATGGCGACCCGCTGCTGCTGGCCGCCGGACAGTTGCGAAGGGCGGCGACGGGCGAATTGTTCCAGTTGTACCAGTTTCAACATCGCATCGACGCGCTTGTCACGCTCGGCAGCCGCGAGTTTGCGGATCGTGAGAGGAAACGCGATGTTGTCGCGTACCGACAGATGCGGGAACAGCGAATAGCGCTGGAACACCATGCCGATGTCGCGCTTGTGCGGCGGCACGTTCACCAGCGACTGGCCGTTGACCAGGATCTCGCCGCTGCTCGGGGTTTCGAAGCCGGCGAGCATCGACAGCGTGGTGCTTTTGCCCGAGCCGCTGGAGCCGAGGAAGGTCAGGAACTCGCCGTCCCTGATGTCCAGCGAGATGTTGTCCACGGCCGCAAAATCGCCGTAGTGCTTGTTCAGGTTGCGCAGGCTGACCAGGGGTTTGTCGTTCTGCTGGGATGCGTCTTTGATCACGGCACTCATGTCGTACTCCTGGCGCTCAGGCGCTGATTTCGTTGCGCCGGCGCAAAGCGGCGGCGATCACCATGACCAATACCGACAGGCCGATCAGCAGCGTCGAGGCGACGGCGATCACGGGCGTCAGGTCCTGGCGCAGGGTGGTCCACATTTTCACGGGAAGGGTTTGCAGGGTCGGGCTGGCCATCATCACGCTGAGCACCACCTCGTCCCACGAAACCAGGAAGGCAAAGAGGGCGCCGGCGACCATGCCCGGACGAATCGCCGGGAAAGTCACCTTGAACACCGCTTGCAGGCGTGACGCGCCGCAGATTACCGCCGCGTCTTCAATCGACTGATCGAACAGCTTCAGCGAGTTGATGATCGAGATGATGGTGAACGGCAGCGCGACGATCACATGGCTGACGACGAAGGCGAACATCGTCCCGGTGTAGCCGAGCTTGAGGAACAGCGCGTACACCGCCACGGCGATGATCACCAGCGGCACGATCATCGGCAGGGTGAACAGGCCGTAGAGCATTTCCCGGCCGGGGAAGCGTCCACGGACCAGCGCAAAGGCAGTCGGCAAACCGAGGGCGACGGCGCAGATCGTGGTCAGCACGGCGACCTTGAGGCTGGCCAGCGCTGCGCTCATCCAGTCGGCATTGGAGAAGAACTGCACGTACCATTTCAGCGTCCAGCCCGGCGGCGGGAACACCAGCCACTGCGACGAACCGAACGACAGCAGGACGATGAACACTATCGGCAACAGCAGGAACAGGCCGATCAGCCCGGTGGTGAAATACAGGCCGAAGCGCATCCGGCGACTCATGGCATTGGGCGTCAGGAGCATGTCGGTTTACCTCGCGTGACTGGCGCCAACCGGGGATTCCGGCTGCAGCTTCAGGTAGACGTAAAACAGCACCAGCGTGATGACGATCAGCAACGCGGCGCCGGCGCTGGCCAGGCCCCAGTTGAGGAACGACTGCACCTGCTGAATGATGAACTCCGGCAACATCATGTTCTGCGCCCCGCCCAGCAACGCCGGGGTGACGTAGTAACCGAGCGACATCACGAACACCATCAACCCGCCGGACGCCAGGCCCGGCCGGCACAGCGGCAGGAACACCCGGAAGAAGTTGGTCCATGGACTGGCGCCGCAGATCGAGCCGGCCTGCAGGATCATCGGGTCGATGGCCTGCATGGTCGCCTGCAACGGCAGCACGATGAACGGGATCATGATGTAGCTCATGCCGATCACCACGCCGGTCAGGTTGTGCACCATTTCCAGCGGCTGATCGATGATGCCCAGCGCCATCAGCGCCTTGTTGATCACGCCAGAAGCCTGCAGCAACACAAGCCACGAATAAGTGCGGGCGAGGAGGCTGGTCCACATCGACAGCAGCACGATGTTGAGAATCCAGCGGCCCCAGCCGCGCGGCACCAGAGTGATTGCCCAGGCCAGCGGGAATCCAAGTAGCAGGCTGAACACCGTCACCAGTCCGGCCACCGAAAAGGTGTTGAACAGCACTCGTGCGTAAGCCGAGTTGGCAAACAGTTGCTCATAGTTGCCAAGGCCCGGCACCGGTTCCAGCACGCCGCGCAGCAACAAGCCAATCAGCGGGGCGAGAAAGAACAGACCGAGGAACAACAGCGCCGGCGCGAGGTTACCGGCGCCGCGCCAGCGTTGCTTGAGGGACAGGGCTTGCGCCATGGCACTCGCCTTTTTGCCTTCAGTCTGGCCGGCAGCGCTCGTGGCGCTCCCGGTGGCAGTGGAGGGACGGGACGCGGTGGCCGCCATTTTCATTTGACCAGCCATTCGTTCCACCGTGTCGCGATGGCCGGACCGTTCTTGGCCCAGTACGCGAAATCAAGAGTGATCTGATCCTTAGCGTAGGCAGTCGGCAGGTTCGGGGCCAGCGTCGAGTCCAGACGCTGCACACTGTCGACGTTGACCGGGGCGTAGGCGGTCAGGTTGGAGAAGTCCGCCTGGCCTTTGGCACTGCTGGCGCTGGCCAGGAACTTCATCGCCGCGTCTTTGTTTTTCGAACCCTTTGGCACGACCAGAATGTCGGCCATGACCAGGTTCTGTTTCCAGCTCACGCCGACCGGAGCGCCGTCTTCTTGCAGAGCGTGAATCCGGCCGTTCCAGAACTGGCCCATGCTCGCTTCACCGGAAGCCAGCAGTTGCTGCGACTGCGCGCCGCCGCCCCACCAGACGATGTCTTTCTTGATGGTGTCGAGTTTCTTGAAGGCGCGATCCAGGTCCAGCGGGTAGAGCTTGTCGGCCGGCACGCCGTCGGCGAGCAGAGCCAGTTCAAGCACGCCTGGGCTCGGCCATTTGTACAGGGCGCGTTTGCCGGGGAAAGTCTTGGTGTCGAACAGCGCGCTCCAGTCCTGTGGCTTGTTGGCGCCGAGTTTGCCCTCGTTATAGCCGAGGACGAAGGAGAAGAAGAACGAGCCGACGCCGTAGTCGCTGACGAAACGCGGGTCGATCTTGTCGCGCTGGATCTGTTTGAAATCGAGGGGCTCGAGCAGGCCTTCGGACGCAGCACGCAGGGCAAAATCGGCTTCGACGTCGACCACATCCCATTGCACGTTGCCGCTTTCGACCATGGCCTTGAGTTTGCCGTAGTCGGTCGGGCCGTCCTGCACGACGGTGATGCCGCTGGCCTTGCTGAACGGATCGGCCCAGGCCTGTTTCTGCGCATCCTGGGTGCTACCGCCCCAGCTGACAAAGTTCACACTCTCGGTGGCCATCGCGGCCTGGCCGGTCACGCTCAGCAGTCCCGCAAGAAAGATCGCGGTTGCAGCTTTGTTCAACACCATTTTTACGCCCTCATTGTTGTGTTTTTGAGCGGGCTTGCGTTGTTGCCCGCCTGTCGGGAGCAGTAGCTGGACGGTTTTTCAGGTCGTCCGGTCTATGGAATATCATATTATGGTATTCCAAACTTTGTGCAAGCACTTTGCCTTACCGGCTATCTGGCAAACGGGATTATTCGGTGAACGGAATGCTCTCGACCACTTCCAGATCGTAGCCGGTCAAACCGGCATATTTGAGCGGCGGGCCCAGATGGCGCAGCTTGCCGACGCCCAGGTTCTGCAGAATCTGCGCCCCGGTGCCCACCTCGGAATAGATTCGCGATTGCGAACGACTGAACTGCCGTGGCGGTTGAGTCAGTTGCGGAATGCGCTCCAGCAAAGCCTGCGAAGACTCATGATTGGCCAGCACCACCACCACGCCATGCCCTTCGGCCGCGACCCGTTGCAGCGCCGCCCACAATGTCCAGTTCGTCGGCCCGCTGTACTCGGCGCCGACCAGATCCCGCAGCGGATCAATGACATGCACCCGCACCAGCGTCGGCTCTTCGCGGCGCAGCTCACCCATGACCATCGCCATGTGCACGCCGCCCTCGATACGATCTTCGAAAGTGATCAAACGGAACGTGCCATGCACCGTCGGCAGTTCCCGCTCGCCGATGCGCTCGATGGTGTGTTCGGTGCTCAGGCGATAGTGGATCAGGTCGGCGATGGTGCCGATCTTGATCCCGTGCTTGCGCGCGAAGACTTCCAGATCCGGACGGCGGGCCATGGTGCCGTCGTCGTTCATCACTTCGACGATCACCGAGGCCGGCGTAAAACCCGCCAGCCGCGCCAGATCGCAACCGGCTTCGGTGTGGCCGGCACGGGTCAGCACGCCACCTTCCTTGGCCCGCAGCGGGAAGATATGACCGGGCTGCACCAGGTCTTCAGCGCGAGCGTTCGGCGCCACCGCAGCAGCCACCGTGCAAGCGCGGTCGGCTGCGGAAATCCCGGTAGTCACGCCGACCGCCGCTTCGATGGAAACCGTGAATGCGGTACTGAACACGCTGCCATTGCTCGGCACCATTTGCTCAAGTCCCAGGCGCTGACAATGATCGTCGGTCAGGGTCAGGCAAATCAGCCCTCGAGCTTCGCGGGCCATGAAACTGATCGCCTCGGGCGTGCAACGATCAGCAGCCAGCAGCAGGTCGCCTTCGTTTTCCCGGTCTTCGTCATCGACCAGCAGCACCATTTTGCCGAGGCGATAATCTTCGATGATTTCTTCGATGCTGTTGAAGGCCATGCTGAACTCTCGATGTGGATGAAATTCGTGGTATACCATAATACAAAATCAACCAAGAGGTCACTATGAAGGCGTACTGGATTGCTCACGTGGACATCACCGATCCCGATCACTACAGCCAATACACCCAGCGCGCGCCGAAGGCGTTTGCGGAGTTCGGCGCGAAGTTCTTAGCCAGAGGCGGGCGCAGCGAAGCGATGGAAGGGCGGACGACACCGCAGCGCAGCGTGGTGATCGAATTCGACAGCTACGAACAGGCCGTGGCGTGTTATCGCTCGGCGGCGTATCAGGAAGCGAAAAGTTACAGGGAGGAATGGGCTAGGGCGGAGATTGTCATCGTTGAAGGCATCGGCCACCTCTGAACTCCACGGTATTGATCGTTCCCACGCTCTGCGTGGGAATGCAGCCCTGGACGCTCCGCGTCCCTGAACCGCCGAACGCGGAGCGTCCGAACAGGCATTCCCACGCGGACGGTTCGACGCCTCGACGTGGGAACGAGCAGAAAAAGGAGGAAGGTGACTGTCAACGCATGAAATGAATCTTGCCGCTGTCGTCATTGCCCATGTACATGCCATACACCCCGGCCTGGCGTTCCTCAATGTAGCGTTCGAGGATCTGCCGGATCGCCGGGTAGTAGATCTGGTCCCACGGAATGTCTTCGGGGGCGAAGAATTTGCAGGCGAGGGTTTCCGGGCCGTACTGGCCGGTGATTTCCAGCGCGAGGGCGCGGAAGATGATGTAGACCTCGCTGATCTTCGGCACGCTGAAGATCGAATACGGCGAGACGATTTCCGCACGTACGCCGCTTTCTTCCCAGACCTCGCGCAGGGCGGCCTGTTCGGTGGTTTCGCCGCTTTCCATGAAACCGGCGGGCAGGGTCCAGGTGCCGGGGCGCGGGGGAATCGCCCGTTGGCACAGGAGGTATTTGCCGTCCTGCTCGATGATGCAGCCGGCGATGATTTTCGGGTTCACATAGTGGATGTAGCCGCAGCCGCGGCACATCAGGCGCTCGTGCGTATCGCCCGGCGGTACTTGCTGACCGAGGTCAGTGCCACCGCATTTCGGGCAAAAGCTCGGGCTGAACATGTCAGTGACCTATGCGCGGTTCTTTCAGCGCGATGGGCAGGGTGATCGCCGGTGTGGCGCCGGTTTCTTCCTGTTTGCGCTTCAGGTAATCGAGGGCCACTGCCGCCGCCGCACGAACGTGATCGACGCAGGCCTGATGCGCTGCGAGTGCGTCACCGCTCTTGATCGCCTCGACCATTTTTTCCATTTCGTGATTACTGGCGCCGCGACGGTTTTCCTGGGATACCGACGTCGCCCGCAGGTAACTGATGCGCGCCTGCAACTGGCGCAACTGGGTGGCCGCCACATGGTTGCCCGAACCTTCCAGCAGCACGTCGTAGAAACCCTGCACCGAGTCGATCACCTGTTGCAGTTCGCCGTCCTTGAGCGCCTTGCGGTTCTCGTCGAGGGCTTTTTCCAGGGCCTTGATGTCCTTGGCCTTGGCACGCAGGGTGAACAGCTGGACGATCAGGCCTTCAAGCACGCAACGCAGTTCATAAATGTCGACGGCATCGGCGAGGGTGATGATCGCCACGCGCGGGCCCTTGGCGTCGGCGAATTCCACCAGGCCTTCGGATTCCAGGTGACGCAAGGCTTCACGCACCGACGTACGGCTCACGCCCAGGCGATCGCACAGATCGCGCTCCACCAGGCGATCGCCCGGCAGCAGCTGGAAGTTCATGATGGCGCTTCGCAGTTTATCCAGCACGATTTCGCGCAGGGTGACGGGGTTGCGATTGACCTTGAAGCTGTCGTCGAGTGGCAGGCGTTTCATGGGGTCCGCTCTTTAAGTTGGCTGTCCATGCCAGACGGGCATTCAAACAGCCGAGGGGTTAACTGGAGGCCTCGGCGTCGGCTTCGGCGAAGGCTTCACGGGCGAGCCGGAAACTGTCCACGGCTGCCGGGACGCCGCAATAAATACCGACCTGAAGCAGAATTTCGCGTATTTGCTCACGACTCAGGCCGTTACGCAAGGCGCCGCGCACATGCAGTTTCAGTTCGTGCGGGCGGTTGAGCGCCGAGATCATCGCCAAGTTGATCATGCTGCGGTCCTTGAGCGACAGGCCGTCGCGTCCCCAGACGTGGCCCCAGCAGTATTCGGTGACCATTTCCTGCAACGGACGGGTGAAGTCGTCGGCGTTCTCGATCGAGCGCTGCACATAGGCTTCGCCCAGCACCTGTGTGCGGATCTTCAGACCCTTTTCATACTTCTCGTTGTTCATCATTACCTCTCACACCACCATTCCCTGTGGGAGCGAGCTTGCTCGCGATAGCGTCAGCACCTGCAACATTGATTTCGACTGACACTACGCCTTCGCGAGCAAGCTCGCTCCCACAGGGTTTCGCGTTATTTTCTCAAGCCAAGGTCGGCAACGCGCCGAGCTTGCCCTTGTGATAAATCATCGGCGTCACCGGTTGCTCCGGCAGGATCAGGTTCTTCACCGCGCCGACGATGATCGCGTGGTCGCCACCATCGTATTCGCGCCACAGTTCGCACTCAATGATCGCCGTGGCCTTGGCGAGGATCGGGTTACCCAGCTCGCTCAAATGCCACTCGATGCCGTTGGCCTTGTCCTTGCCTTTGCCGGCGAAAGCGTAGGCCTCGGCCGTCTGGTCAGCGGACAGCAAATGGATCGCGAAACGCTTGCTGTCGCGCAGCACCGGGTAGGTGTCGGAGGCGTAGTTGGGGCAGAACAGCACCAGCGCCGGATCAATCGACAGCGCACTGAAGGCGCTGGCGGTGATGCCGACGATGCCGCCGTCCGGGTCGAGGGTGGTGACCACCGTGACCCCGGACGGAAACGAGCTCATGACGTCTTTGTAAATGCCGGGTTCGATCATGTCGCAGGACTCCTAACGCATCACAAACGGATCAGGCATCGGCGCCTGGGAGAGGTTGATCCACACCGTTTTCAGTTCGGTGTAGGCCAGCACCGAATCGATGCCGCTTTCGCGTCCATAGCCACTGTTCTTGAAGCCGCCGATCGGCGCCATTGCCGACACCGCGCGGTAGGTATTGACCCAGATGATCCCCGAGCGCACGTCCCGGGCCAGACGGTGGGCGCGGCCCAGATCGCGAGTCCAGATGCCGGCGGCGAGGCCGAACTGCGAGTCGTTGGCAATCGCCAGCGCTTCGGCTTCGTCCTTGAAGCGGATCACCGAGGCCACCGGGCCGAAGACTTCTTCCTGCATGATCTTCATCGAGTTGCGGTCGCACTCGAACAGCGTCGGCTCGTAGAACCAGCCATCGCCCACGCCACTCGGACGCTTGCCGCCCAGACGCAGACGCGCGCCTTCAGCGATGGCGTCGGCCACCAGACCTTCCACCACGGCCAGTTGCTGCGCGGTGGCCATCGGGCCCATTTCGCTGCTGTCGTCCTGCGGGTTGCCGATGCGGATGCGCTGGGCGCGCTCCGCCAGCCGGCTGACGAATTCGTCGTAGATTTCATCCTGCACCAGCAGTCGCGAACCGGAGACGCAGCTCTGCCCGGACGCCGCGTAGATCCCGGCGATGGCGCCGTTGATCGCGCTGTCGAGATCGGCGTCGGCGAAGATGATATTCGGCGACTTGCCGCCCAGCTCCAGCGACAGCTTGGCGAAGTTCTCGGCGCTGCTGCGCACCACATGCCGGGCCGTGGCCGCGCCGCCGGTGAAGGCGATTTTGCGGATCAACGGATGACGGGTGAGGGCGGCGCCGGTGCTCGGGCCGTAGCCGGTGATGACGTTGACCACACCCGGCGGAATACCGGCTTCGAGGGCCAGGCGCGCCAGCTCCAGAATGGTCGCCGAGGCATGTTCGGACGGTTTGATCACAATCGTGTTACCCGCTGCCAGCGCTGGCGCCAGTTTGATCGCGGTCAGATAAAGCGGGCTGTTCCACGGAATGATCGCGGCAACCACGCCCATGGCTTCGTGCACGGTGTAGGCGAACAGATCGGGCTTATCCAGCGGCAGGGTGCCGCCCTCGAGCTTGTCCGCAAGGCCGGCGGTGTAGTGGAAGAACTCCGGCAGATAACCGACCTGCCCCCGGGTTTCGCGGATCAGCTTGCCGTTGTCGCGGCTTTCCAGCTGCGCCAGTTGTTCCTTGTTCTCGGCGATCAGATCACCGAGACGGCGCAACAGTTTGCCGCGCGCGGTGGCGGTCAAATCACGCCATGCCGGGCTGTCGAAGGCGGTCTGTGCTGCTTGCACGGCGCGTTCGACATCGGCCTCATCGGCGTCGGGCAGTTCGGCCCAGGGCTCGGCGAGCGCCGGGTTGAGGCTTTCGAAAGTCTTGCCGGAGAGGGCGTCGACCCATTCTCCGCCGATGCACATCTGGAAGCGTGCGAGCGTCATGCAACGATCCCCTTTATATGGTTTTGTCGGGCGTGTGCGGTGTCGAGAAATTCCAGCAGCGTCTGGTTCACCAGCCGTGGCGACTCTACCGGCATCATATGCCGTTGCTCCGGCAGCACGGCAACCTTCGCGCCGGGAATGCGCGCGGCCAGTTGCTCGGCCATTTCCGGGGTCGATCCGGGATCCAGTTCGCCGGTGGCGATCAGCGTCGGCGCCTGAATGCTGCCCAGGTCGTCGGCGCGGTACATGTCCTGGGTGGCGAACAGTTCGTAGGTCGTCAGATAGCCTTGCGGATCATTGCCGGCAAGGGTCTGGCGAATCGCGGCGATCTGCGCCGGGTTGGCCGCCTGATATTCGCGGCTGAACCAGCGCGACAGCGCCGCTTCGGCATTCGCGTCCGGCCCGTGCTTGGCGGCTTGCGCGGTACGGGCGATGACGCCGGCGCGTTGCTCTTCGCTGCGGTTGAATACGCTATTGAGCACCACCAGGCTTTTCAGGCGTTCGGGGTAATGCAGGGCAAACGCCCGCGCCACCAGACCGCCCATGGAAAAGCCGATCACCGACGCCTCGGGCAATTGCAGGTGGTCAAGCAACTCCAGCAACTGATCGGCATAGCCGAGCAGGGCAGTGCCGCTGGCCGGTCGCGGGCTGGCACCATGGCCGAGCATGTCGTAGGCGATCACCCGGTATTGCGTGGCCAGGCCAACGATCTGGCCGCCCCACATTTCTTTATTCAGACCCACGCCGTGGATCAACACCACGGGTTGGCCTTGGCCGGTCGCCAGATAACTGGTGCCGGCCGGGGTGAGTTCAGCGGTGAGCCGAATCATGGAGCGCTCCTGCAATGCCTTTTTTATTGTGATTACTGGGCTTTTTCGGCGGCCAGTTCTTCCAGATCGATGTAACGGTTGCCGATGCGCGGGTGCAGGCGACCACCGTCGGCGCAACCGAGCACCACGACGATTTCGTCGGCGCGCGGGGCGTCTTCGATCTGCATTTCCAGAGTGATGTAGTGCGAGCGCAGGCCTTCGTCGTCCTTGTGCATCATCGGGATCTGGATCGAAGTGCCCGGACCGCCACGCTTGTTGGTGAAGCTCAGATAACTCTTGGCCTTGACCGCTTCGCGGTAGTGATTGCCGAAGCGCAGGGTGTGGATCACCGCCGACGCGTGCTCGATTTCACCATCGGCGCCGACCACAGCCGCTTTGCCGTAAGCCTCGATCTTCTCGGCACCGCCGATGATGCCCACCAGACGCTCGACCATCATCGCGCCGAGGTCGGAGCAATTGGCGCGGATCTGCGGCTTGAGGTCTTCGACAAAGCCATTGCCGACCCACGGGTTCTTCATGACGACGGCCAGGCCGACCATGGTCACCGGGGTGTCGGACGCCTTGCCGCCTTCGATGAAGGTCTCTTCGACATAGCTGACGATCTTGCGAATTTCGAAACTCATGAGCTGCTCCGTAGGGGATAAAGAGTGTCTGTGCGTCTGATGGTATACCATAATACCGATCGTGCAAGTCCCTCTCGCAAGAATCCCTGCCATCAGTCGGACGAATGCCCGCGCATTCAGCTGCTGCTGTAGTCCCTTTCGGTTAACAAAAGATAACGTTGCGCCGATTGTCAGACGTTTCGAATGCCCGATAGGATGAGCCAGCTTCCGAAGGGGCTCTGGATGGCGGGTTTCAGGACTATGCTTGTGACCAGGCAGTCACCGTGAGCACCCTTGCGGCGCCCTTTAAGGTCCATGACCAACAATAATAAACAGGGGAAGGTCTATGAGTCGTTGCCGCCCGCCGGCGTTACGCAACACCGCGTTGCTGGCCACAGCACTCTCTCTGCTGGGCTTTGCCACCTTGTCGGCGCCTGTCCTGGCGGCCGAAGCGCCAGCCGACGTGGTCTATTCCACCGAATCGGCCAAGGCCTCGAAAAGCCTGATGCTCGATGTCGTTCACGCCGGAACCCGGCTGGTGGCGGTCGGGGATCGCGGGCACATTCTCTATTCCGACGATCAGGGCAAGACCTGGACCCAGGCCAAAGTGCCGAGCCGCCAGTTGCTGACCGCCGTGTATTTCGTCGATGACAAGCATGGCTGGGCCGTCGGCCACGACGCACAGATTCTCGCCAGCGAAGACGGCGGCCTGACCTGGACCAAACAGTTCGAAGACCTCAAACGCGAATCACCGCTGCTCGACGTCTGGTTCAAGGACGTCAACAGTGGCCTGGCCGTGGGTGCCTACGGCGCGCTGCTGGAAACCACCGACGGCGGCAAGCACTGGGAAGACGTCAGCGATCGCCTCGACAACGAAGACCAGTTCCACCTCAACGCCATCGGCGCCGTAAAAGACGCCGGCCTGTTCATCGTCGGCGAGTCGGGCAGCATGTTCCGCTCCGCCGACTGGGGCCAGACCTGGGAAAAACTCGAAGGCCCGTACGAAGGTTCGCTGTTCGGCGTGATCGGCACGGCGCAACCGCAAACCCTGCTGGCCTACGGTCTGCGCGGCAATCTTTACCGGTCCACCGATTTCGGCAGCACTTGGGAGCAGGTTGAACTGAAAGCCGCGCGCGGTTCGCTGGAGTTCGGCCTGTCCGGCGCCACATTGCTCGACGACGGCTCCATCATCATCGTCGGCAACGGCGGCTCGGTGGTCAGCAGCAGTGACAACGGCGAAACCTTCAGCGTGTTCAACCGTCCGGATCGCATCTCGCTGTCGTCGGTCACCGCCGCCGGCAACGGCAATCTGATCTTGAGCGGGCAGGGTGGCGTTCGGGTGACAACCGCGAACGGCGCCGAGCTGGGCAAATGAGCCGAATCAATAATAAGAAGGCGGGGCTATGACTTCCTTGAGCACTCATCATCAGGACAAGGCGACGTTTCTCGAGCGCATGATCTTCAACAACCGCCCGGCAGTGATCGTGATCTGCCTGCTGGTCAGCATTTTCCTGTTCTGGCAGGCCACGCTGATCCGCCCGTCCACCAGTTTCGAAAAGATGATCCCGCTCAAGCATCCGTTCATTGAAAAGATGATGGAGCATCGCAACGATCTGGCGAACCTGGGCAACACCGTGCGCATTTCGGTGGAAGCGAAGGATGGCGACATCTTCTCCAAGGAGTACATGGAGACCCTGCGTCAGATCAACGACGAGGTGTTCTACATCTCCGGCGTCGACCGTTCAGGTCTGAAGTCGCTGTGGAGCCCGAGCGTGCGCTGGACCGAAGTGACCGAGGAAGGTTTTGCCGGCGGCGAAGTGATCCCGCAAAGCTACAACGGCTCCCAGGACAGCCTCGATCTGCTGCGCAACAACGTGCTCAAGTCCGGCCAGGTCGGGCGTCTGGTGGCCAACGACTTCAAGTCGAGCATCGTCGACATCCCGCTGCTGGAGTCCTACCCGGACCCGCAGGACCAGGGCAAGCTGCTGGCGCTGGACTATCGCCAGTTCTCCCATGAGCTCGAAGACAAGATCCGCAACAAGTTCGAAGCGCAGAACCCCAACGTCAAGATTCACATCGTCGGCTTCGCCAAGAAGGTCGGTGACCTGATCGATGGTCTGGTGATGGTGGTGATGTTCTTCGGCATCGCCTTCGTCATCACCCTGATCCTGCTGCTGTGGTTCACCAACTGCCTGCGCAGCACCGTGGCAGTATTGAGCACCACGCTGGTGGCGGTGATCTGGCAACTGGGGCTGATGCACTTCTTCGGGTTCGGCCTCGACCCTTATTCGATGCTGGTACCGTTCCTGATCTTCGCCATCGGCATTTCCCACGGCGTGCAGAAAATCAACGGTATCGCCCTGCAATCCGGTGAGGCCGATAACGCGTTGACGGCGGCACGGCGGACCTTCCGTCAGCTGTTCCTGCCGGGGATGATCGCGATTCTGGCGGACGCGGTCGGCTTCATTACGCTGCTGATCATCGACATCGGCGTGATTCGCGAACTGGCCATCGGTGCGTCCATCGGTGTGGCGGTGATCGTGTTCACCAACCTGATCCTGCTGCCGGTGGCGATTTCCTATGTCGGCATCAGCAAGCGCGCCATTGCCAAGAGCAAGAAGAATGCGCACCGCGAACATCCGTTCTGGCGCCTGCTGTCGAACTTCGCCAACCCTAAAGTCGCCCCGATTTCCATCGCCCTGGCGCTGGTCGCCTTCGGTGGCGGTCTCTGGTACAGCCAGAACCTGAAGATCGGCGACCTCGACCAGGGCGCGCCGGAGCTTCGTCCGGATTCGCGCTACAACAAGGACAACAACTTCATCATCAGCAACTACTCCACCAGTTCCGACGTGCTGGTAGTGATGGTCAAGACCAAGTCCGAAGGCTGCTCGCGCTATGAAGCCATGGCGCCGATCGACGAGCTGATGTGGAAGATGCAGAACACCGAGGGCGTGCAGTCGGCGATCTCACTGGTGACGGTGTCCAAGCAGATGATCAAGGGCATGAACGAGGGCAACCTGAAATGGGAAACCCTGTCGCGCAACCCGGACGTGCTGAACAACTCCATCGCCCGGGCCGACGGCCTGTACAACAACAGTTGCTCGCTGGCGCCGGTGCTGGTGTTCCTCAACGATCACAAGGCTGAAACCCTGGATCGCGCGGTGCATGCGGTGCAGGAGTTCGCCAAGGAAAACAACAAGGAAGGCCTGGAGTTCATCCTCGCTGCCGGTAACGCCGGGATCGAAGCGGCCACCAACGAGGTGATCAAGAAGTCCGAGCTGACCATCCTGATCCTGGTGTACATCTGCGTGGCGGTCATGTGCATGATCACCTTCCGCTCCTGGGCGGCGACCTTGTGCATTGTGCTGCCGCTGGTGCTGACCTCGGTGCTGGGCAACGCGCTGATGGCGTTCATGGGCATCGGCGTCAAGGTAGCGACACTGCCGGTGGTGGCGCTGGGCGTGGGAATCGGCGTGGACTATGGCATTTACATCTACAGCCGTCTGGAAAGCTTCCTGCGTGCCGGCCTGCCTTTGCAGGAAGCCTATTACCAGACCTTGAAATCCACCGGTAAAGCGGTGCTGTTCACCGGTCTGTGCCTGGCCATCGGCGTGTGCACCTGGATCTTCTCGGCGATCAAGTTCCAGGCTGACATGGGCCTGATGCTGACCTTCATGCTGCTGTGGAACATGTTCGGTGCGCTGTGGCTGCTGCCGGCACTGGCGAAGTTCCTGATCAAGCCGGAGAAGCTGGCGGGGCAGAAGGGTAATTCCCTGTTTGCTCACTGATCGGCGAGCCTGAAACGAAAAAGCCGCAACCCTGGGGTTGCGGCTTTTTTATGTCGCGAAGTTCACGATTAACCCTGTGGGAGCTGGTTTGCCAGCTCCCACAGGGTTTAGTTGTGTTCAGGAGAGTTCGGTGCCGAGCACAACACTCAAGGCACTTCGTGCATCATCCAGCTGCACCAGCGTCGCATGCCGCGCGCCTAACGCATCCCGGTTCTCGATCGCCGTCAGAATCGCCTTGTGCCGAGGCAACGCCAGTTCATGCAGATTCGGTCGCTGGTTCGAATGCTTCAACGCCTCGGCAATCGCCACCGACAGCATGTTGCACAGGTTTGCCAACAAATCGTTGTGAGTCGCGTCGGCAATCCGGCTGTGAAAATCCAGATCCGGTTGCAGCAAGGCTTCCGGGCTCGGCGCGGCTTCCATGCGCTGGTAAGCCTCGGCAATCGATGCGATATCGGCATCGGTGGCGTGCTGGGCGGCGAGGGCGGCGGCGGCCGGTTCGATGATGCTGCGCACGCTGGTCAGGACATTGAAAAACTCGTTCTGCGGGCTGCTTTGCATCAGCCAGTGCAGCACGTCCGGGTCGAGCATGTGCCATTCGCGGCGTGGCTTGACCACCGTGCCGACGCGTGGTTTCGAATACACCAGGCCCTTGGCGACCAGCACTCGCGTGGCTTCGCGCAACACCGGCCGGCTGACCGCGTATTCCTCGCAGAGCAAGGCTTCGGCGGGCAGCTTGTCGCAGGGCAGAAAGCGTCCGGAAACAATCTGCATGCCCAGTTCCTGGACGATGCGCGAGTGCATGCTTTTACGGTCGGAAGGTTTGCGGTAATCCATGGGGAGCGGCGCGATCCTGAGCGATGGAGATGCCGCGCATCATAGCAGGCACGGCGTAATCTGGACCTACGCAATGATCGTTCCCACGCTCTGCGTGGGAATGCCTCAAGGGACGCTCCGCGTTCCAGCTCTCGAATTGGACGCAGAGCGTCCCGGGCTGCATTCCCACGCGGAGCATGGGAACGATCAGTGGGGAAGGTCAGTGGGAGTGACGCGGAACCTCGGCACCTCGGCAACCTACCAGGAAGTCGAAATCGCAACCTTGATCCGCCTGCAGCACATGGTCGATATACAACTGACGATACCCACCCACCAACAGCTGTTGCGGCGGTTGCAGATCCGCCATGCGCGCCGCCAGTTCGGCGTCCGGAATATCCAAGTGCAAACGCCCGCTGGCGCAGTCCAGCTCGATCCAGTCGCCTTCCTTCACCGCCGCCAGAGGCCCGCCTGCCGCCGCTTCCGGGGCGACGTGCAACACAACCGTGCCGTAAGCGGTGCCGCTCATCCGCGCGTCGGAGATGCGCACCATGTCGGTCACGCCCTGCGCCAGCAGTTTGGCCGGCAAGCCCATGTTGCCGACTTCGGCCATGCCCGGATAACCCTTCGGCCCGCAGTTTTTCATCACCAGAATCGAATTCGCATCGACGTCCAGTTCCGGGTCGTTGATTCGCGCCTTGTACATGTCGAAGTTCTCGAACACGACGGCGCGACCACGGTGCTGCATCAGTTCCGGCGTGGCGGCTGACGGCTTGAGCACCGCGCCCAGTGGCGCCAGGTTGCCGCGCAATACACAGATCCCGCCGTCGGCTCGGATCGGGTTGTCCAGCGGGCGGATCACTTCGTCTTCGCCGTAGATCGGCGCGTCCTTGGTGTTCTCGCCGATGGATTTGCCGTTGACGGTCAGCGCGTTCGGATTGGGAATCAGATTGGCCTCGCCGAGGCGGCGCAGTACGGCTGGCAAGCCGCCCGCATAGTAGAACTCTTCCATCAGGAAACGCCCGGACGGTTGCAGGTCGACGATGGTCGGCATGCCGCGACCAATACGGGTCCAGTCGTCCAGATCCAGCTCGACGCCGATGCGTCCGGCGATGGCTTTGAGGTGGATTACCGCGTTGGTCGAACCGCCAATCGCCGCGTTGACCCGGATCGCGTTTTCGAAGGCTTCCTTGGTCAGGATCTTCGACAGTTTCAGGTCTTCACGAACCATCTCCACCGCACGCATGCCGGACATGTGCGCCAACACATAACGCCGCGCATCCACCGCCGGAATCGCCGCGTTGTGCGGCAGCGACGTGCCCAGTGCTTCGGCCATGCAGGCCATGGTCGACGCGGTGCCCATGGTGTTGCAGGTGCCAGCCGAACGGGACATGCCGCCTTCGGCCGCGAGGAAATCGTCAATTGTGATGGTGCCGGCCTTGACCTGCTCGCTGAGCTGCCAGACCACGGTGCCGGAGCCGATGTCCTTGCCCTTGTGCTTGCCGTTGAGCATCGGCCCGCCGGTGACGACGATCGCCGGCACGTCGCAACTGGCCGCGCCCATCAGCAGCGCCGGGGTGGTCTTGTCGCAACCGGTCAGCAGCACCACGCCGTCAATCGGGTTGCCGCGAATCGCTTCCTCGACGTCCATGCTCGCCAGGTTGCGGGTCAGCATGGCGGTCGGGCGCAGGTTCGATTCGCCGTTGGAGAACACCGGGAATTCCACCGGGAAGCCGCCGGCCTCGATCACACCGCGTTTGACGTGCTCCGCGATCTGGCGGAAGTGCGCGTTGCACGGGGTCAGCTCCGACCAGGTGTTACAGATGCCGATGATCGGCTTGCCGTGGAACTGATGGTCGGCGATGCCCTGATTCTTCATCCAGCTGCGGTACATGAAGCCGTTTTTGTCGGCCGTGCCAAACCATTGGGCGGAGCGCAGGGTGGGTTTCTTATCAGACATGATCGATTCTCTTATTGTAAGACTATTGTTTGCGAGCTTTGGCTAAACATAAGCTCAAAATCGACGGTTTGGAAGTGTTGTTGCGTAATTAGTATTACTATATAGTCGTTTTCGACGGAGGGATGGCCCTGGCGGCTTTGCGTGAGAGGCGTCCCCCGAGGTTCCATAAAAACAACAATCGGAGACCGATCTCATGAGCCAGGAACTGCGGCTTGTCCGGCGCATCACACTGAAACTGATTCCCTTCCTGATCCTGCTGTACCTGATCGCCTATGTGGATCGCTCCGCTGTCGGCTTCGCCAAGCTGCACATGGGCGCCGACGTGGGTATCGGCGATGCCGCTTACGGCCTCGGTGCCGGGCTGTTCTTCATCGGCTACTTCCTGTTAGAGATTCCCAGCAACCTGATGCTCGAACGCTTTGGTGCGCGGCGCTGGTTCGCGCGGATCATGATCACCTGGGGCGCAATCACCATCGGCATGGCATTCGTCCAGGGCCCGCACAGTTTCTACGTCATGCGCTTTCTGCTCGGCGCGGCGGAGGCGGGGTTCTTTCCCGGCGTTCTGTACTACATCACCCAATGGTTCCCGGTACGTCATCGCGGCAAGATCCTCGGGCTGTTCATCCTTTCCCAACCCATCGCGATGATGATCACCGGCCCCGTGTCCGGCGGTCTGCTGGGCATGGACGGCATCCTCGGCCTGCACGGCTGGCAGTGGCTGTTCATCGTCATCGGCACCCCGGCGATCCTGCTGACCTGGCCGGTATTGCGCTGGCTGCCGGACGGCCCGCAGCAAGTGAAATGGATGGATCAGGCCGAGAAAGACTGGCTGGTCGGCGAGCTGAAAAGAGACCTGCAGGAATACGGCCAGACCCGTCACGGCAATCCGTTGCACGCGCTCAAGGACAAACGCGTGTTGCTGCTGGCGCTGTTCTACCTGCCGGTGACCCTGAGCATTTACGGCCTGGGCCTGTGGCTGCCGACCCTGATCAAACAGTTTGGCGGCAGCGATCTGGTGACCGGTTTCGTGTCATCGGTGCCGTACATCTTCGGGATCATCGGCCTGCTGATCATTCCGCGCAGTTCCGACCGTTTGAATGACCGTTACGGCCATCTGGCGGTGCTCTATGTACTGGGCGCGATCGGTCTGTTCCTCAGCGCCTGGCTGTCATTGCCGGTGGCGCAACTGGCGGCGTTGTGTCTGGTGGCGTTCTCGCTGTTTTCCTGCACGGCGGTGTTCTGGACTTTGCCGGGTCGCTTCTTCGCCGGTGCCAGTGCGGCGGCCGGGATTGCGTTGATCAACTCGGTGGGCAACCTCGGCGGCTATATCGGTCCGTTCGTGATCGGCGCGCTGAAGGAATACACCGGCAACCTCGCTTCGGGCCTGTACTTCCTGTCCGGGGTGATGGTGTGCGGGCTGGTTCTGACGGGCATCGTCTATCGCTTGCTGGAGCGCAAACATGTGCTGCCGGTCGAGCAGTTTGCAGCGAGTGCCCGAGGCGCCACCCGAACCTGAATGACTATCACCGACCCCGTGGGAGCGAGCTTGCTCCGGGCGGCGATCCGACGAAGTGTTCGGCTCATTCAACATTTGTGGTGACTGATGCACCGCCTTCGCGAGCAAGCTCGCTCCCACGGGGATCGGCGGTGTTTTTGAGGGAATAGGAGAGGATTTATGCATCTGGTTCAATTCGAATTGAGTAGCGGCGAGCGCCGTGTCGGGGTGGTCGAAAACGGTCTGGTGCGTGAAGTGCAGGATGCGCGCACCGTTCGTGATCTGGCCCTGGCCGCGATCGAGGCCGGCAGCACCCTCGCGCAGCAAGTGCAAACCCTGGGGCTGGGCACCCGCCACGATTACGCGCAGTTACTGAAAGAGCTGCGCATCCTGCCGCCGCTGGACCACCCGGACCCGGCGCACCTGCTGGTCAGTGGCACCGGCCTCACGCACCTCGGCAGCGCGTCGGCCCGGGACAAGATGCACCAGCAGGTCGGCGACGAAGCGGCGATGACCGACACCATGCGCATCTTCAAGTGGGGCGTGGAGGGCGGCAAACCGGCGGCGGGGCAGGCAGGCGTGCAGCCTGAGTGGTTCTACAAGGGCGACGGCAGCATTGTCGTGCGTCCCGGTCAGCCATTCCCGCTGCCGCCGTTTGCCGAAGACGCCGGCGAGGAACCGGAAATGGCCGGTCTCTACATCATCGGCCACGACGGCAAGCCGTATCGCCTCGGTTTTGCGGTGGGCAACGAATTCTCCGATCACGTCATGGAGCGCAAGAATTACCTGTACCTGGCCCATTCGAAGCTGCGCAGTTGCAGCTATGGTCCGGAGCTGCGCGTGGGTGAGTTGCCGCAACACCTGGCCGGCACCAGCCGCATCCTGCGTGACGGCCAAGTGCTGTGGCAGAACGAATTCCTCAGCGGCGAGGCCAACATGTGCCACAGCCTGGCGAACCTCGAATATCACCACTTCAAGTACAGCCAGTTCCTGCGTCCCGGTGATGTGCACATTCACTTCTTCGGCACGGCGACCCTGTCGTTTGCCGACGGCATCCGCACCCAGCCGGGCGATGTGTTCGAGATCAGCCAGGCTGAATTCGGCGCACCGCTGGTCAACGGCATCGCTCCGGTCGCAGCGGTATTCGAACCGGACAGCATCGGCACCCTTTAAGGAGATCCCATGACTCAGATTCTCGGTCACAACTACATCGGCGGCCGTCGCAGTGCGGCAGGCAACGTCAAGCTGCAAAGCGTCGACGCCACCACAGGCGAGGCACTGCCTCACGACTTCATTCAGGCCACGGAAGCCGAAGTGGACGCCGCCGCCAAGGCCGCTGCGGCGGCCTATCCGGCGTATCGCAGCCTCAGCGCTGAACGCCGCGCGCAGTTTCTCGATGCGATTGCCGATGAGCTGGATGCGCTGGGCGATGATTTCGTCGCCGTGGTCTGCCGCGAAACTGCATTGCCTGCCGGGCGCATTCAGGGTGAAAGAGGGCGCACCAGCGGCCAGATGCGACTGTTCGCCAAAGTCCTGCGACGCGGTGATTTCTATGGTGCGCGCATCGACTTGCCGTTGCCGGATCGTCAGCCGCTACCGCGTCCGGATCTGCGCCAGTACCGCATCGGCCTGGGGCCGGTGGCGGTGTTCGGCGCGAGCAACTTTCCACTGGCATTCTCCACTGCCGGCGGCGACACCGCGTCGGCGTTGGCGGCCGGTTGCCCGGTGGTGTTCAAGGCCCACAGCGGCCACATGGCCACCGCTGAACTTGTGGCCGACGCGCTGATCCGTGCAGCAGAAAAAACCGCGATGCCGGCTGGCGTGTTCAACATGATCTACGGTGGGGGCGTCGGTGAATGGTTGGTCAAGCATCCGGCCATTCAGGCTGTGGGTTTCACCGGTTCGCTGCGAGGCGGAAGGGCGCTGTGTGACATGGCCGCCGCACGGCCTCAGCCGATCCCGGTGTTCGCCGAGATGTCGAGCATCAACCCGGTGATCGTGCTGCCCCAGGCGCTGGCCGTGCGTTCGGAAACCGTCGCCCGCGATCTGACCGCGTCGGTGGTGCAGGGCTGCGGTCAGTTCTGTACCAACCCGGGTCTGGTGATCGGTATTCGCTCGCCGCAGTTCAGTGCGTTTGTTGAGCAGGTGGCGGCGCTGATCGGTGATCAACCGGCGCAAACCATGCTCAATACCGGCACCCTTGGCAGCTACGGCCAGGGCCTGGAAAAACTCTTGGCGCACACCGGCATCGAGCATCTGGCGGGCAATCCGCAGCAAGGCAATCAGGCGCAGCCGCAGTTGTTCAAGGCGGACGTCAGCCTGCTGATCGATGGCGACGAAGTGCTGCAGGAAGAAGTGTTCGGGCCGACCACGGTAATTGTCGAAGTGGCCGACAAGGCGCAGTTGAGCGCGGCATTGCAAGGCCTGCACGGACAGCTCACGGCGACAATCATCGGCGAACAGGCGGATTTCGAGCGCTTCCCGGAGCTGACGCCGTTGTTGGAACAGAAGGTCGGGCGGATCCTGCTCAACGGTTATCCGACCGGTGTCGAAGTCTGTGATTCGATGGTCCACGGCGGGCCGTATCCGGCGACCTCCGATGCCCGTGGCACCTCGGTGGGCACTTTGGCGATCGATCGTTTCCTGCGTCCGGTGTGCTTCCAGAACTACCCCGACAGCCTGCTGCCGGAACCGCTGAAAAACGCCAACCCGCTGCGCATTCAGCGGCTGGTCGATGGCAAGCCATCGCGCGAAGCCCTCTAAGCCACCCCGAGATCCCTGTGGGAGCGAGCTTGCTCGCGAAGGCGGTCGTCCAGTCACTTGTTGATTGCCTGACACTCCGTATTCGCGAGCAAGCTCGCTCCCACAGGAGCCCAGCGACAGCTTTGAGCTATCATTGGCCCTTTCCCCCCTGAAAGACATGATTGCCATGACTGCCGTAACCGACACCCTTCTCAACGCCCTCGAACACTGCGGTATGGTCGAAATCGACGGCCTGCACGCTTTCGAATTCGCCCTCGACGAAGACGACAACCTGCACATCGAATGCATCGATGGCCGGGTCGCCAAGCATTGGGAATTCACCCCGGCTCAAGTTGCAGCGGCGACGTTTGATGAAGATCTGCAGAGCTGGCTGATCGTCGGTTTTTCCAGCGACACCAAAACCGTTGGCGAACACCGTCTGGTCTGCCTCGGCGATGTACTGAGCAGCGCCGATGACGAGGATGAAACCGAATGAACATGCGTAAATTCTGGCCATTGCTGATGGCCGGCAGCGTCGGCGCGATGGGCCTTTCCAGTGCCTCGGCCGAAAGCTTCCAGTTTTTGGTGGGCTCCTACACTGCCGGCCCCAGCGAAGGCATCTACCGGATGAGCTTCGACAGTGCCACCGGCCAGATCGCCGCCAAGCCGCTGCAAGTGATCAAGAGCGAAAACCCGTCGTGGCTGACCCTGTCCAAGGATCAGAACCGGTTGTTCGTGGTCAACGAAAACGGTCCGGGCCAGAAAGATCCGGTCGGTCGCGTCAGCAGTTATTCGATCGATCCCAAGACCCACGCCCTGACCCTGATCAATCAGGTCCAGAGCCTGGGCAACGAGCCGACCCATTCGAGCCTCAGCGGCGACGCCAGCCATCTGTTTGTCAGCAACTATTCGGTGGTTGAAGATCCGGGCGGCACCCTCGCGGTATTGCCGGTGGGCAGCGACGGCCAGCTCAAACCGGTGGTGCAGATGAGCGCGCACCCGGCGAGCCGGGTCAATCCGGAGCGTCAGGCCTCGAACCACGTGCACTCGACGGTCTCTTCGCCGGACGGTCGTTATGTGTTCTCCAATGATCTCGGTGCGGACAAGGTCTTCATCTACCAATTCGACCCGAAAGCCAATCCGGACCTGCCGCTGACCCCGGCGAAAACCGCTTCGGTGCAACTGCCACCGGGCAGTGGGCCGCGTCATCTGTTGTTCAGTGCGGACGGCAAGCATGCCTGGCTGACCATGGAAATGAGCGCTCAGGTCGCGGTATTCGACTACAAGGACGGCGTGCTGACCCAGACGCAAATGGTTGATCTGGCGGCCGGCCAGCCGACGTCGGACAAAGCCGCTGCGGCGCTGCATGCGTCCGCCGACGGCAAATTCCTTTACGTCAGTAACCGTGGCACTGCCAATCAGCTGCTGGTATTCGCGATTGACCCGGCCAGCGGCCAGCTAAAGGAATTGCAACGACGTTCAGTGGAAGGCGACCACCCGCGTGAGTTCAGCCTCGATCCAAGCGGTAAATTCCTGCTGATCGCCAACCAGAAGAGCAACCAGATTGTCGTGGTCGAGCGCGACGGCAAGACCGGTCTGCTGGGCAAAACCGTGCAAAAACTGCCGATGGACGCCCCGAGCGACCTCAAGTTTCTCGTGCGTCAATAAGCCGCAGGCCCCGGTCTGCGGGGCCTGACGCTTTGTATTAATCCTGCTGATAACAGGTAATGTTGCAAAGCATTTCAAGCGATCAACCCTCGAGCGTTAAGTTTGCTTCACGGCCCAACCGGGCAAGCAAGCCAACTGAACACGAGGGTTACCGCCATGAACTTCAATCTCTTCTCCGTGATTGCCGCTTCCGCCATCTCCGCCACCGTGGCCCTGCCAGCCAGTGCCAACGTTGAAATCAGCAGCAAAAGATCCCACACCCAGAGCTACACCCAGAAATACCTGCAACAAAGCGCCAACTTCTACGCCGCGCTGGATCACAAAGCCCAACACTGAAATTTCCGTCACGCCCTGGAACTGCCCAAGGCTGCGATCCTTTGATCTTGTTTCTAAAAAAGCAAAATCAAAAGATCGCAGCCTTGGGCAGTTTTTTGTCTGCGGTTCGACCGCGATAGCTATTTTCAAACGGAGAAATAGACCGGCTAAATAATCAACGAAGCTGATGGTTACTATGGCAAACGCTGAGTGGTTACCCCGGCTTTTTTGATCGATTCTGTGGACCTCAAAACATTGTCCACGGAGTACACATCATGGCCAGTTCAATCATCACTTCCGCCAAGCGCGGCGCCTACGTGGCCATCGGTCTGTACCTGGTCATGGTGCTGTTTGTCAGTCTGGCGTCGCAGTCGCAACACAGCTTCGAAGCACCGATCGACGTTGCACATCCCGGCATCCAGTTCGAACTCCGCTCGCAAAACGCGGCGGTGGATTCGACTGAACTCGCGGGAGTCGGCGGAGCATGAAAGGCTACAGACTCTGGGTCATTGCCGGACTGGCGTTCATGACCAACGGCGCCTCGCTTCTGGGATTCGGCCAGGGCTCGGTCGGAGGGCTGGCCCGGGCCATAGAGGCCAACCACAACATCGCGCACAACATCGAACGGGCCAATGCGCTGGGGCTGCTGGCCGGCAATCCGCCGGTGAAAACTTCCAGCGGTTTTCTCGGCCCGTTCGAAGTGGATTGCTCGGCGATCGGCATGTGTGAAGTGCTGGCGTAAGGCGCTTACTTTTTCATGATGTCGGTGAACAGCTCCGATTCCAGAAACCGCTGCAACCAGGCCTGCAACCGCACGTAAGGCGTCTGCGCAAACCAGTCACGATCAACGTGAGCGAACTGGCGAACGAACGGCAGCAACGCGATATCGGCCAGGCTCGGATGCCCGGCCAGCAAATAATCGCGATCCTCGAGAAGCTCATCGAGCCGCTGCAAGAACAACGCACCTTCCGCGCGATAAACCTCCATCGGTTGTTCCGGATAACGCTCGGCGTACTTGTAGCGATTCAAGTGAACCTTGAACACTTGGTCGTTGGCTTCGATCAACTCGGCAATCGTTGAATCGCCATTCAGCAACCAGTCATCCGGATCATGCTGCGCCAGCGCCCAGCGCATGATCTCCAGGCTTTCATCGATCACCTGACCGCCCGCATTCAGCACCGGCACCGTGCCTTTGGGCGAGATCGCCAGCATCTCCGCCGGTTTGGCCTTGAGGCTGATTTCGACGATCTCCACCGGCACACCCGAATAACGCAGGGCCATCCGCGCCCGCATCGCGTACGGGCAGCGGCGGAAGGAATACAGCGTGTTCATTTCACCTCCAGTGTGCTCAGACCGTTGCCCTGGCGCTGTACCTGAATCTGCACCGGAATCCGTTCGTGCATTTCCTGCACGTGGGAAATCACCGCCACCTTGCGCCCCTGAGCCTGCAAGCCGTCGAGAGCGTCCATGGCCAGTTGCAGGGATTCCGGATCGAGGCTGCCGAAGCCTTCGTCGATGAACAGCGATTCGATCTTCAACGTGCTCGACGCCATCGAGGCCAGGCCCAGTGCAAGCGCCAGCGAAACCAGGAAGGTTTCGCCGCCGGACAACGAATGCACCGAGCGCAGTTCGTCGCCCATTTCGGTGTCCATCACCAGCAGGCCGAGCATGCTGCCGCCGCGCTTGAGGCGATAGCGCTTGACCAGTTGCCGCAGCTGCACGTTGGCGTGATGCACCAGCAGATCGAGGTTGTAGGCCTGGGCGATCTTGCGGAACGTGTCGCCGGTGGCCGAGCCGATCAGCGCATTGAGCCGCGCCCAGCGCTGATACTCGGCGTAGGCGTCGGCGATCTGCTGCGCCAGAGCCTGATTGGCGTTCTGGCGGCGCTGGTCTTCGGCCTGCTCGGCGCGCAGTTCGGCACATTGCTGTTCGCTGGCCGCGCACTGGTTTTGCAGGTCGGCGAGGGCACTGGCGAGTTGTTCCGCATCGAGGTTGCCATTGTGTTGGGCCTGATGATCGAGCAGGCGCTGATCACGTTCCTGCAACAACACGGTGGCCTGTTCAACGGCTTTTTCGTTGCGCTGCAAGCGCTGGCGCAGTTCGTCGACCTGGGCGTCATCAATCCGCAGCAGGTCTTCAAGGCCGCCGTCATCCAGCTCCGGATGACGGGCGCGCCAGTCGGCAATTTTGCCGGCCAGATCGCGGTCTTCGGTTTCCAGCGCTTGCAGACGCTCTTGCTGCGCTTTGAGTTCGGCGGAGATTTGCACCCTTTGCGTACGCGTTTCCTGGAGCGCCTGAGTCGTGGTGGATTCGGCGTTGCGCGCCAGTTCCACCGCCTGTTCCAGTTGCTGCTGCCAATGCTCGGCGCAGGTGTGATCGCCAAGTAATTGCGCCAGCTTCTGCTGGCTGGCGAGTTGCTGTTCGGTCAGCGCGTTGAGCTGCTGCTCAGCGTTTTGCAAATGCTCGACACGGCCCTGTTGGCGATCCTGTTCCTTCTCGAGCGTTTGCTGGCGTTGTTGCTGTTCGGCCAGTTCTTCTTTTTGCTGTTCGACTTGCGCCAGACGTTCGGCGATCTGCCGGTCAAGTTGCATGAAGGTCGCGGCCGGTTCAGCGCGCAAGGCATCAAGGGTGTCGCTCGGCAACAGCGTGGCGAAGGCTGCCAGCTCTTCGTCCAGCCGCTGGCGGTCAGCGCTCAGTTCGCGTTGCTGATTGCTCAGTTGTTGCGCCGCTTGCTGGTGTGCCGTCTCGGCCTGCCGCAATTGCTGGGTCAGCCGCGCCGCGTCCTGTTGCAGCGTGAGCAGGGCGGACTGGCGCTGTTCGTCCTGGGTGATGCTTTGATTCAGTTGTTCGTTCTGGCGGGTCAGCCACGCCGTGCGCTTGTCACTGTCCTGATTCAGCAACGATGCCGCGAGCGGATGCGCTTCGATGCTCGGCGTCAGCGATTGTTGCTGAGCGGCCAGTTGCTCCTGCTGTTGCAGCAGTTCCTTTTGCCGGGCAATCACTCCACCGACATCGGCGCGCAGCTCGGTGAGTTTTTCCTTCAGTTGATCGACGGCTTGCTGCGCGCTGGCCTGCTCGCTTTCATCGTGACGGCCGAGGCTTTGCAACAGGGCTTCCGGCTGGTGATACGGATGTTCGTTGCTGCCGCAGACCGGGCACGGCTGGTCGTCCTGCAATTGCGCACGCAGCTCTTCGACACTGGCACTGCGGGCCAGACGCTGACGCTCAAGCAGTTCACGGGTGACGTTAAGGGTCTGTTCGGCGACAGTCAGCTCGGACTTGGTTTTCACCCCGTCCTGGGTCAGGCGCTCGCGCTCCTGTTGCGCATCGAGCTGACGCTGTTGCAGCTCGGCACTGCGCTTGTCCAGATCCTGCTGGCTGGCCCACAGCCGCGTCAGGTCTTCGATGGCGCGCAGTTGTTTGCGGTTGTCCTGCAGCAGAGTACCGAGAATGCCGATCTGCTCGGCGACTGCGTCCGGCTCGGCGCCAGCCTCCTTGAACAGCACTTCCAGCTGCTGCTTCTGCGTGGTGAGCGCTTCGGCGGCGCGGGTGGCGTTTTCCTCGAGAGACGCCAGTTCGCTTTGGCCTTTGTTCAACCGGTTGCCGATCAGCATCAGTTGCTGCAAGCGGTCGCGATAGGCATTCCACGCTTCGCTCAACGGTGCCAAGTGAGCGCTTTGCTCAAGATCGGCGGCAATGCGCTGCAAGCGATCGGCGACCTGTTTTTGCTGATCGAGCAGGGTCTGGATCGCGCTTTGGCCCTGAGTGCAGGCCTGTTCTGCGGCTTGCTTCGCTTCGCTGCCCGACGCTACATCCCTGGCGAGGCGGGCGAGGGTGCTTTGCTCATCGAACGCCTGACGCAACAGCGGTGCGCTTTCGCTTTGCTGCGTTTGCGCCTGGGTCAGGGCGATCTCCGCGGCGGCGAGCTCCTGTTCCAGTCGCGCCTGGCGCTCGGTCAGCTCGCCATGTTGCCGGGTGTGCGCGCTGATCTGTTCCGCCAGTGGCGTCAGCAGTGCATCCAGTTCGGTTTTGCGGGCGAACTGGTGCCGTTGCGGGGCAAGTTGTTCCAGGCGGGTGAGCTTCAGACGCTCACCGGCCAGCGACTCTCGCTCGTGCTCGGCGCTGCGCAGTTGTTCGGCGGCGGCTTGTTGCGAGTCTTGCAGTCGCAGCAGCTCCTTGAGCCAGTCGTGCTGTTGCTCGATCTGCTTGAGCTGCGCCTGCTGCAACTTGAGTTGTTGTTGGGCGGCGTTGAAGCGTTCGTCGAGTTCCGCGCGTGCCTCCGGGGCCAGCGGGGTCACGCCGGTGGCCTGATCCTGCAATTGCTTGTGGGCTTCGCGGGCCTCTTTGGTCTTGTCGAACGCGCGCCGGCCGAGGCGGGTGTAGAGCGCAGTGTCGGTGAGCTTTTCCAGCAGTTCGCTGCGGTCGTTGTCGTCGGCCTTGAGGAAAGCACTGAACTCGCTCTGGGCCAGCAGCACGGCGCGGGTGAACTGTTCGAAGTTCAGGCCCAGCGCGGCTTCGAGCTGAGTCTTGTACTCACCTTTCTGGCTGGCGAGCAGTTGATCCTGATCGATGTCGCGCAGGCTCTGACGGCTGGCCTGCAACTTGCCGCCGGCCTTTTCCCGGGCGCGATTGGCTTCCCAGCGCGCGCGATAGCGACGGCCATCGACGCCGACAAAATCCACTTCGGCAAAGCCTTCACCGGTGCCGCGACGCAGCAGGGTGCGCGGGTCGCCAGTGAGGATTTCGCCGTCGGCGTCCGGCACCTTGGCGTCACGCCCGGTGTTGTTCAGACGCGGCACGGCGCCGAACAGTGCCAGGCACAGTGCATCGAGCAGGGTGCTTTTGCCGGCGCCGGTCGGGCCGGTGATTGCGAACAGACCGGCGCTGGCTAGCGGTTCGGCGGTGAAGTCGATCTCGAACGGGCCGGCCAGCGAGGCGAGGTTCTTCAAGCGAATGGCGAGAATCTTCATGGCTGCTCGCCCTCCATCTGTACGTCTTGCAGCAGCTCGGCGAAGTCCTTGAGGGTTTGCTCGTCGACCTCGCTGCCGTAGTTGTCGAGCCAGGCGCGACTGAACAATTCCTGTGGTGTGAGCTGGTCCAGTTCGATCAGCGCGCTGCCGTCCTCGGCGCCGTCAGCGCCACGGTTACCGGCGTATTCGGCGGCGATCCGCACCAGTCGCACAGCCTTGCCTTGCAGGGCGCTTTCGACTTGATGGCGCAAGTCTGGTTGTGGCTCGTCGAGGCGCACCCGCACTTCCAGCCAAGGCTGACGCTGGGTTTCGGCCAGCAGGTCGATGTTCGGCAGGTCCGCCAGTTGCAGCAGGATTTCCGCCAACGGCGCAGGGCCGAGGCGTTGCAGATTGACGGAGCGGGGGATCAGCATTGGCTCGACGCTGACCAGGGTTTCGCCGTCCAGAACGACGTCGAGCACCTGGTGCTGATAGCTGATTTCCGAAAATGACAACGGGATCGGCGAGCCGCTGTAGCGAATCCGTTCTTCACCATTGACCTTCTGCGGCTTGTGCAAATGGCCGAGGGCGACGTAGCTGATGCTCGGGCCGAACAGACTGGCAGGCAGGGCTTCGGCGTTGCCGATAATCAGGCTGCGCTCGGAGTCTTCCGACACGGAGCCGCCGGCCATGTGCGCGTGGCTGATGGCGACCAGCGCCTGGCCCGGCTGGCGCTTGGCGTTCGCCGCTTCGATCAGCCATTCATGCACGTGGCCGATGCCGCGCAAATAGTTATCGCCCAGATGCGCGCCGGTCACTTCGGCAGGCCGCAGGAACGGCAACGCCAGGCACCACGCGGCGATCTCGCCGGACGCATTCGGCAGCGGCAACAGCAGACGTTCCGCATCCAGTTGCCCGTCATCCAGCCACAACACGCGGCCCAGTGCATGGGTGCGCAAACGCCGCATCAACGGCGCGGGCAGTTCGATCCGCGAACCGGAATCGTGGTTGCCAGCGATCATCACGATGGTCAGCGACGGCTGCTGTTCGTGGGCGCTGACGATGAAATCGTAGAGGCGTTCCTGGGCTTTGACCGGCGGGTTGACCGTGTCGAAGATGTCGCCGGCAATCAGCAGCACGTCCGGCTGCGCCAGCTTCAATTGGCGCAGCAGCCACTCGAGAAAACAGGCGTGCTCGAAATCGCGCTCCTGGCCGTGCAGGTTCTGCCCAAGGTGCCAGTCGGAGGTGTGAAACAGACGCAAGGCTGACTCCGCAATATAAAGAGGTGATGGCCGCCGGGATGAGAGGGCGGCGAAAGAGGGGAGAGTTTACAGATTATTGCGAGAGGCGGGCCGGAAGGGGAATTTAGAAACCATCGTCAGAAAGGTATGACTGTATTGCTACCGTTCGTCGGCAACGCTGCACCCGTTCATACATTTATTGACGCCAAAATAGTGGCCATCTAATATCGCGCCACTATTGTGACATCGGTGTGCTGCTATGAGGGAGCTGGCAGATGTGTTGCGGCCTGCTCCGTGACCGATCCCGCTATATCCAGGTTGCCCCGGCAATTTTCCTCTTACCCACTTCTCGGTCGACCGGCGTCGTGTGAATGCCCGTCGGGAAGTGCTGCGCCTGCGGTCTGCCTGCTCATTTATGTTTGTTGCATAGAGACTTCAACATGGACGTTCGCCAGTACGCCTTCCTCGCTCGCCTGCCATCTGCGGCCGTAAAACGCCGCGATACCTTTCTGGGCATGCCCAAGCGCGGGATCGCTTTTCTGCTGGCCAACGTCATGTTCTGGCAACCGATGTGGGCCCAGGCCGACGGCATTGTGGTGGCCAACCCCGGCACCACCCTTGATCGCGCCGGCAACGGCGTGCAGATCATCAACATCGCCACGCCCAACGGCAGCGGTCTGTCGCACAACCAGTTCCATGACTACAACGTCGGGGCGCAGGGCGTCATCCTCAACAACGGCTCCAACCAGGCTTCGTCCACCCAGCTGGGCGGCTACATCATTGACAACCCGCACCTGAAAAACAGTGGTTCGGCACAGGCGATCCTCAACGAAGTCATCGGTGGCAGCCCGAGCCAGTTGCGCGGTTACACCGAAGTGGCGGGGCAGTCGGCGCGGGTGATCGTCGCCAACCCTTACGGCATCAGTTGCAACGGTTGCGGTTTCATCAACACGCCCCGCGTCACCCTCACCACCGGCAAACCGGTGCTGGATGGCAGCGGTCGCCTCGACCGTTTCCAGGTCGATCAGGGCAGCGTCGCCATCGAAGGCGCCGGGCTTAACGCAACCAATGTCGACCGCTTCGAAATCATCACTCGCTCGGCGAAGATCAACGCCGAGATCCAGGCGAAAAACCTGACCATCGTTGCCGGGCGTAACGACGTCAACGCTGAAACCCTGAACGCTACGGCCCGCGCCGACGACGGCAGCGCCAAACCGCAACTGGCCATCGACTCCTCGGCGCTGGGCGGCATGTACGCCGGGGCGATCAAACTGGTCGGCACCGAGGCCGGGGTCGGGGTGAAACTCGACGGCAAACTGATTGCTAGCGGCGGCGACATCCAGCTCGATGCCAACGGTCAATTGAGCATGGTTGACGTGTCGGCGGCCGCAGGCGCGGTTAACGTCAAGGCGGCCAGCCTCGATACGCGTGGTCCGGTCTATGCGGGTACGGCACTGAACGTGCAAACCCAAGGCAATCTGAACAACCAGCAAACCCTGGCGGCCCGGGACAGCATCAACCTCAGCGCCGGTGGGCAACTGACTAACGGCGGCGCCATCGAGGCCGGCGTAAATGCCGATGGCAGTCGCAATGCCAATGGTGATGTGAGCCTGAGTGCGCAAACTGTCGTGAACAACGGCAAGAGCATCGTGGCCAGTCGCAATCTTGCGGTGAATGCCACGCAGGTCTTGAGCAACCTGGGTGGCACTCTGAGTGCGGCTCAGAACCTCAATGTGGTTGCCGGGACACTGGACAACCAGAATGACGGTCAGGTCCTGAGCAGTGGTGCACTGAACGTCACCGCCAATCAGGCGCTCAATACACGCGGCTTGATCAACGGCAAGGGTGGCGTGACAGCCACCATCGGTCAGTTGAACAACAGCAGTGGCGAGCTTTCCAGCGCCGGGGTCACGCGACTCAACGGTACGGCGTTGAATAACGTCGGCGGTCAGGTTCTGGGCGATCTTGGGCTGAACATCGATCTGAGCGCCGCATTGGACAATCGCGACGGTGTGCTCGGTTCTGCGCTGGCACTCGACCTCAAGGCCGGCAGTCTCGATAACCGCGATGCCGGGGTGGTGGTCAGTGACGGGCGGCTTGTGGTGCGTGTCGGCGGTCTGCTCGACAACCGCAACAAGGGTGAAATCACCGCCAAGGGCGCTATCGATGTGCGGGCAGGGCATCTCGACAACCGTGATGGCAAGGTTACCGGCAAGGGTACGCTGCAGTTGCGCAGCGATACGGCGGACAACCGTGGCGGGCTGATCCAGGCCGATGGGGCATCGACGCTGACGGTCGACCGTCTGGACAACCGCGACAACGGGCTGATCATCGGCAAGGCCGGCATTGCCTATGAAGGTACGCGGCTGGACAACACCAAGGGTCTGGTCAGCGCGGTGGGTGGGGTCAGAATCAAGGCCGGCGAAGTGCAGAACGCCGCAGGACGGATTTCCAGCCAAGGCGATTTGATCGCCACGATCGGTCTCCTGCAACAGCAGGGTGGGGCATTGGTCGCGCAGGGCAATCTGAGCCTGACCGGCAGCACACTCGACAACCGCAATGGCGGGCTTGTCGGCAGCAAGAAAGCGTTGACCGTTACGGTGGACGACGTCGACAACCGGGCGGGCGAAATCTCCAGCAGCCTGCTGTTGAACATCAAGGGCCAGCGACTGGACAACAGCGATGGCGGCAAGATTCTGACCGATACAGATCTGGGGCTCGTGGTCGCCAGGCTGATCAACCAGAACAAAGGCCTGATCGCTGCAAAGGGTGCAACTTCCCTGAGTGGCCGATCGCTCGATAACAGCGGAGGCACCTTCGACAGCCTCAAAGGGCTGCTGATTACACTCGATGATGCACTGATCAACACGCAAGGCCTGATCAGCAGCGAAGGCAAACTGACCATCAATGCCGGGCGGATCGATAACAGCACCGGCAGCCTGAGCAGCGCCGGCGCCCTGGCGCTGACCAGTGGCGGCGCGCTCATCAACAGCAACGGCGCCATCAGCACCGACAGCACCCTGACACTCGACAGTGCCAGCCTCGATAACAGTCAGAAGGGCCTGATCTCCGGCAAGGACACCAGCCGGATCGTCACCGGTGACGTCGACAACAGCCAGGGTGGCCGGATTATCAGCGGCGGTTCGCTGGACTTCACTGCGGCGCAGGTCAACAACCAGAAAGGTCGAATCGCCAGTCAACTGGCGATGAATGCGTCGGTGCGAGGGCTCGATCAGCAGGGTGGTGAGCTGTTCAGCAAAACCAGTCTGAGTCTCGACCTGAACAATGGTCAGTTGAACAACCAGAACGGTTTGATCAACGCCCCCGGCGAACTGCTGCTCAAGCAACTCAATGGCGTGAACAACGAGGGTGGTGAGATCTCCAGCCAGCAAGCCTTCACGTTCGCTGCCCATGACCTCGATAACAGCAACGGCAAATTGCTGAGCCAGCAAGGTCTGGTCGTGCGTATCGCACAAGCGCTGAACAACACCAAAGGTGTCATTTCCGCGGCATCGCTGGATAGCCACAGCGACAGCCTGGACAACCGCGAGGGCTTGATCAGCAGCGACGGCCAACTGACGCTCACCACGGATCAGACTCTGGATAACCGTGCCGGCAACATCGTCGGCAAGTCCGATGCGACGGTGCAGGCGAAAAAACTCGACAACCAGCACGGCCAGTTGATCGCTACAGGCGTGCTCAAAATCGATGCCGAAGCGCTCGACAACCGCCAGAGCGGACTGGTGGGCTCGACGAAGTCCCTGACCTTGAATGTCGCTGACCTGGATAACCGTGGCGGTGAAATCAGCACCAACAGCGATCTGCAGGTCACCGGCAAAAAACTCGATAACAGCGACGCGGGCAAAATCTTTACCGGCCAGGCGTTGACGTTGACCGTCGAACAGTTGATCAACCGCAACAAGGGTCTGATCAGTGCCGGCACAACCTTCGGTGTACAGGGTGGTTCGCTGGACAACAGTGGCGGGGAGCTGGTGAGCCAACAGGCCATGGGCCTGACGTTGACCGGTGCATTCGACAACAGCCAGGGCAAAGTCAGCAGCGAAAACCTGTTGACCGTCAAAACCTCGCAACTGACCAACGTCAGGGGCAGCCTGTCCAGTGCCTCGGACCTGGCGCTCGACAGCAGCGGCAAGGTTGATAACCAGAGCGGTGCGATCGTTACCGATGGGGCGCTGAACCTCGCCAGCAACAGCCTCGACAACCGCCAGAGCGGCACCCTGAGTGCCAGCAAGGCCGTCACCGTTACCACGGGGGCATTTGATAACAGCACCGGTCGACTCAGCAGTGCCGATACGCTCAATCTTGTTGCCGGCCAGGTTATCAATCGTGATGGCGGCCAGATCGCCAGTGAAGGTGCGTTGAAGGCATCGGTCACCGGGCTCGATCAGCAGGGCGGCAGGCTGTTCAGCAATTCCAGTCTGATCCTGGACATGAACAACGGACAGTTGAACAACCAGAACGGCCTGATCAAAAGCCCGGGCAGTCTGCTGCTCAAGCAACTCAATGGCGTGAACAACCAGGGCGGGCAAATTTCCAGCGGTGAAGCCTTCACCCTCACCGCGCAGAACCTCGACAACAGCAACGGCAAAGTTCTGAGCACTCAGGGTCTTACCCTGCGCATAGCCCAGGCACTGGACAACGTCAAAGGCCTGATCGGCGCCGCCACCATCGACGCGCACAGTGCCAGCCTGAACAACAGTGGCGGTAGCCTGATCAGTCGGGGTGACCTCGACCTCACCGTAGACGGCCTGTTGCGCAATGACAGCGATGGCCTGACGAGTGCGGCGCAGGCGCTGCGCGTTCGCAGTGCCGACCTGAACAACCAGGGCGGTGTGTTGCAGGGCGGCGCCCTGACGCTCGATGCCATGGCGCTGAACAACCGCGACAAGGGGCTGATCAGCAGTCAGGGCAACCTGTCGCTGACGGCGAAAACCCTCGACTCCAGCAACGGTGGCGAAGTCTCCGCCAGCGGTGATATCGATCTGACCCTGACCTCGCTGACCCAGAACGGCGGGCGTCTGCTGGGCGACAAAGCCGTAACCGTGGATCTGACCAATGGCGATCTCGACAACCGCAACGGCTTGCTGACCGCCAAGGGACCGCTGACCCTCAAAGGCCTGCGCGACCTGAACAACCAGGATGGCGAAATCTCCAGCAACCTGGGTTTTGATGTCATCGGGCGGGTCTTGAACAACAGTGCCGGCAAGTTGATCAGCGGCGAAAAACTGAGGATCAGCGGCACCACGCTGACCAACCGGAATGGCCTGATGTCGGGTTGGCAGGCACTGAGCGTTAACGGTGACAGTCTGGACAACCGCGACAACGGCACCCTGTCCAGTCGCAACGGTGATGTGGCCGTCGAGCTAAAGGACGCGCTGCTCAACAGCGGCGCCGGCGCACTGGTCGCGCAAGGCGGCCTGAGCGTGAAGGCCGGCAGTCTGGACAACAGCAACAAAGGCATTCTCAGCAGTGTGGCGGGGCAGACCCTCACGCTCAACGGCGCACTCGACAACCATCAGGGCGGCTTGATCGACAGCGGTGCAGCACTGGACATCACCAGCACTGCGCTGACCAACGCCGGTGGCTCCATCAACGCACTCGGGGCGATCAACGCCAGCACTTCGAGCCTGGACAACAGCGCCGGCAAATTCGCTGCCAACGGTGCGATCACCCTGAACCTGGCGGGGCAGTTGAACAACAACGCCGGCAAACTGGCCGGCACAGGCTCGGTGGTGATCAAAGGCGTCACGGACTTAAGCAACCGCAACGGTCAGCTCGCCAGCCAGGGCACACTGCAACTGCTGACCGGCTCGCTCGACAACGGCGGCGCCGGCACCATTGCTGCAAAGGATCAATTGCAGATCACCGCCAGCGCAGCAGTGCGCAACGATGGTGACGGTCTGATCTACAGTCAGAACGCCGACTTGCAGCTCAAGGCCGCAAGCCTCGCCAATGGCAAAGGCTCGATCCAGAGCCAGACTGGCCTGACCCTCGATATCGCGGGCGACCTCGATAACCAGAGCGGCAAAGTCATCGCCCAAGAGGGCAATGTGGTTGTCAGCGCGGCCAACATCGACAACCGTGGCGGGATTCTGTCCAGCATCAAGGGGGCACTTGAAGCGCGAACTGTCGGCGTACTGCGCAACGGTTTCGACCTGAACAACAACCGCCAGGGTGGCGTGATCCAGGCGCAGAGTCTGAAGCTGTCGGCACTGGCCGGCCTCGACAACAACGGCGGGCGTCTCTCTGCGCAAGGCACTGACGCGAACATTACTACCGCCGCATTCGATAACCGCAATGGCGTGATCTATGCCAAGGGACTGGTCGGCGTAACGGGCTCGAGCCTGGACAACGGTGCCGGGCAGATCGCCGGTCAACGCATCGACTTCGGTCTGAGCGGTGCATTGAGCAACGGCGCGGGTGTCATTGAAAGCAACAGCCAATTGACCGTCAAAGCCGCCAGCGTCAATAACCAGAATGGTCGCCTGCGCTCGCTGGGGACTGACGGCAAGACCGAATTCCAGATTGGCGGTCTGCTCGACAACCGCAATGGCGTGCTGGAAACCGCCAACACCGATATGACGCTGGCTGTCGGTAGCTTCCTCAACGAGGGTGGCCAGCTCAACCATGTCGGACGCGGCAGATTCGATATTTCCACGGCCAATGTGCTCGGTGCGGGTGGCAGCATCACCACGGGCGGGCTGCTTGATCTGACGGCCGACACCTGGAACAACTCCAGCGTGATCCAGGCCGGACGCCTGAACGTGAATGTCCGGCAATTCAGCCAGAGCGCCAGCGGCAAACTGCTGGCCTCCGACCTGTTGCAGATACGCGGCGGCAACTGGAGCAACGATGGTCTGATCGCCAGCGATGGCAACATCGACATGCAACTGACCGGGGCCTATGGCGGCAACGGGCGGATGTCGAGTCAGCGGGGTATGTACCTTTCCGCCGCGCAACTGAACATCGGCGGCGTCGGCAGCATTGCCAGCGGCGCATCGTCGACGATCAGTACCGGCGGGGCACTCATCAACTCGGGACGCATCACTTCCAGTGAAGATCTGACGGTCAACGCCGCCAGTGTCGCCAACTACGGCACATTGGGTGCGGCGCAGAACCTGAACATCAGTACCGGCAGTTTACTCAATGATCGCGGGCTGATTTTCAGCGGCAACGACATGACGCTGAATGTCGGCAATCTGACCAACCAGCACGGTGATTTCTACGGTCTGGGTAACGTGGTTGTCGGTGGTTACGGCGGTGCGGCGAGGGCTGCAGGCGTCTACAACATCTCCGGTTCCATGGAGAGCGGCGGCGCATTCACGATGAATGCCGATGTCTTCGAAAACCGCACCGAAGGCCCAGTGATGTCGGGTGACCGCAAACTGGTCTCTGGCTACATTGCCAATATCTGCAACGACTGCCGCGGCGGGACATTCGTTTTCACGCTGTCGGCTCATGAGCTTTATCAAAGTACTGACACTGATACCAGCGCCTCTGCCGTATTGAACGTAGGCAAGGACTTCGTTTTCCAGGGTGGGACTTTTCTTAACAGCAAGAGCACTGTGGCTGCCGGCGGCAATATCAGTATCACGGCTGACAGCCTCAAGAACATTGGTGCCAAAAGCGGCACCATCGAACGTACAAGCACTTACGTCCTGACTATGGGAGGGGGCGATACGCCTCGGTTTTTCGAAAGCGTCGTAATGCCTTACAACCAGCGCAACAATCCTGATTTCCCGTATGTGTATTACATCGATCCGGCAGGTGCTATCCGTAAAGCCATTCCGACATCCGGTCGTGTCAGAGAAGGGAACCGGGACGGCGAGTGGTACAACGTAGTGGGTCTCAAGGACAGTGAGACAGGCGCAACGGTCAGTGCGTTACGTGGCTATAACATCGCGCTGCCTGGTTTGAACTATGGCTTTGAATCCACAACGCCATCTCTTTATGACAAGAATAATCTGGTCGAACTGCCCACTCAGTTGACTCAGTACAAACCTGAGTCCGTTACTGAAGTCGCAGTAGACAGCACGGGTGCTGCCAGCACGGGCACAAGTCGCAATGCTGTCATTCAGGCCGGCGGCAACGTATCGATCACCGCTACCAAGGATGTAGAGAACAGCGTCATCCACCAGGATTACGGCTCCAGTGGCGGTACCAACAAAGTCGCAGACACCCGGGTAGGCAACAACGGCATAGCGGTTATCAGGATCAACAGCCAACTGCCTCCGGAGCTGGCGCAACAGCAAGTGAACCCGTTGACCTTGCCCGGCTTCTCTCTGCCAACTGGCGACAAGGGCCTGTTCCGTCTGAGTACTCAAGGCGCCAGTGATCTTGCCCCGGTCGTCGCAACAGGTCCGTCGCCGAGCTGGACCGTGGCCGGCGAGAAGCTGGCCGCCGAGCAGCATCTGGTCGCGGGCAGCAGCGGTGGCCCGCGCAGCTTGCTGGTCGACACCCCTGCGCCGGTCTCTGACAGCACCCGTGCCGTCGATACCTTCAGACGCGACCCGACCCTGGTCAAGGCAGTCGCAAGTGCGCTCGACGTGAACGTACCGGTAACGCCCGCCGGTCCAGGCCGGCCCAACCGCGGCAATGACGCCCGGGAGTCGATCGACACCCGTCCGGTCACCCGAGTGACTGGCCTGCCGGACACCAAGGCCCCGGCCAACGGCCACAAATACCTGATCGAAACCAACCCGGCGCTTACCAACCTCAAGTCTTTCATGAGCTCGGACTACCTGCTCGGCAAACTGGGTTACGACCCCGATCAGAGCGCCAAACGCCTCGGTGACGGTCTGTTCGAACAGCGTCTGGTCCAGCAAGCTGTGACTGCCCGCACCGGCCAGGCCTTCATTGACGGCCGCAGCAACAACGAGGACATGTTCCGTTACCTGATGGACAACGCCATCGCCAGCAAGGACTCGCTCCACCTGTCGGTGGGCGTGGGCCTCACGGCCGAACAAGTGGCGGCGCTGACCCACGACATCGTCTGGCTCGAAGAGCACGAAGTGAACGGCGAAAAAGTGCTGGTGCCGGTGCTGTACCTGGCCCAGGCCAACGGCCGCCTCGGCCCGACCGGCGCGCTGATTGCCGGTAACGATGTGACGCTGATTGCCGGCGGCAACCTGGACAACGTCGGGACGTTGAAGGCGACGAACAACCTGTCGGCAACAGCCAGCAAGGACATCGTCAACAGTGGCCTGATCGAGGCGGGTAACCGTCTGGATCTGCTGGCGACCAACAATATCGTCAACAAGTCCGGCGGCATCATCACCGGGCGCGATGTGAACCTGACCACTCGCACCGGGGACGTGATCAATGAACGCACCATCACTTCCTCTGACAACAGCACCCGGTATGGCACCCAGCTCCATGAGTACGCCGACAACGCGGCAAGGATCGAAGCGGCCAATGACCTGACCGTCAAAGCGGCCAAAGACATCAACATCGCCGGCGGCGTGATGAAAAGCGGCCAGGACACGGTCCTAAATGCCGGGCGCGACATCAACGTCACATCCGTTCAGGTCAACAACAGCGTTTTCCAGGACGACCGCCACAACAGCAGCGACGTCACCCAACTGGGTGCCGAGATCGACGCGGGGCGCGACTTCAAGGCCGATGCCAAACGTGATATCGCCGTTGTTGCGAGCCAGATCGATGCCAAGCGCGATGCATCGATCAAGGCCACCGGAGACTTGCTGATCACTTCGGCGGCGGACGAAACACACTCACTGTCGAAGAGCAAGAAGCTCACGGTCCAGGAGGATCATGTCAGCCAGGTAATGTCTGGCATTTCGGCTGGCGGCGACGTCAGGCTGGATGCGGGCAAAGACCTCAGTGTGGTTTCCAGCCGTGTGACGGCGGGCGATGAGGCGTATCTGGTGGCGGGTGACAACCTCGACATTCTCGCTGCGCAGGATTCTGATTATTCGCTTTATGACAAGAAGAAAAAGGGCAGTTTCGGCAGCCTGAAGATGAAGCGGGATGAGGTGACCGACATCAAGCACGTCGGCTCCGAAATCAAGGCGGGCGGTGATTTGACGCTGTCCAGCAAGGGCGATCAGCTTTATCAGGTTGCCAAACTGGAAAGCGGAAACAACATCACGCTGGACAGTGGTGGTGCGATCACGTTTGAAGGGGTCAAGGACTTTCATGACGAAAGCCATACCAAGACCAACAACAGCGCAGCGTGGGTATCTTCCAAAGGTCGAGGCAATACCGACGAGACCCTGCGTCAGACCCAGATGATTGCCAAGGGCAACGTGGTGATCAAAGCCGTTGATGGGCTGAAGATCGATATCAAGGACGTCAACCAGGAGTCCGTCAGCCAGACCATCGACGCGATGGTCAAGGCAGATCCGCAGTTGGCCTGGCTGAAAGATGCCGAGTCTCGTGGAGACGTCGATTGGCGACGCGTCAAGGAAATCCACGAGTCGTTCAAATATGACAACTCTGGTGTGGGCCCGGCAGCACAAATAGCCATCGCGATCATGATGTCGTTTGTCATGGGGCCTGGAGGATTGGCATTGACCAGTGGTGGCTTCGGCGGCGCAATTGCCACCTCTTTGGCCACCACTGCTGTGACCAGCACCATCAGCAACAAGGGCAACCTGGGAGCTGCTTTAAAGGACACCTTCAGCGCCGACAGCCTCAAGAGCGCGGCCATCGCCGGGTTTACCGCAGGCGTGCTGAACTATGCGGACTCAAACTGGTTTGCGGGTGGAACCAGCAAAACTGCAAACGTCCTGACGAGCAGCAACTTTACCGACGTCGCTATCCGGACGACTGGCCGGGCGATCATCACCAGTGGGATTTCGACCGCCATTGGCGGCGGCAGCTTTGGTGACAACTTTGGCGCGGCACTGGTGGGGCAGGCGGGTAGCGTCGCCATGGCAACCGGGTTCAATTGGGTTGGTGACACCATCAAGTTTCCAGAGGGCAGTCTAGAAAAGACTGTCGCGCATGCGCTGATGGGAGGCTTACTGTCACAGGCCATGGGCGGAGATTTTGCCACCGGAGCGGCGGCTGCCGGCCTGAACGAAGCGGCGATGAACGTTCTGGCTGACTTCGTCGGCACTAACAAAGATATGCATCAAATGCTTTCTCAACTTACCGGGATGATAGGGGCAGCAGCGGTAGGTGGTGACCTGCAACTGGGTGCAGGCATTGCCGGGAATGCTACGACCTACAATCATGATTTTCACATGCCTCCGGGGTTGACGGAGTATGCCAACGCATCAACGACCTTGACGGAGTACATGCAAAGCATAGGGGCATCAGCAGAGGACATTGCCCAAGTACAACGAGCACTCGGTGAAGGGCAAGGTTTTGAGGGTGTGCAGCCTGCCACCGAGTTCGTCAAAGCGTGGGGCCAGTTCATGGCTGGCGAGCTCTCCTTTTTAGGGCTGGCTGCCGTAATAGGTCGGGTAAGCTCGGGGTTTGCGAAAAGCGTCATTGGGGTGGAAAAAATTGAGCCACCCATCCCGAAAATCGATGTTACCAATGCGTTTGATAGATTGCCTACCGTCAATGGGATTACTACGTGGAAATACGGCAATCCTGATGGAATAGCGGGATTGATTGTCCGAGTGAATGACGAAGGAGTTCTGGCGTTTGAAATTCGCGCGGCGAAGGACCATCCTTATTTCGAGGCTTCGGGTACGGATATGTTCGCTAGCGCGATGCGGCGAATCGGCAGTGAAGGTGTCCAGGTCAATAAAATCCGTGGCTCTTGGGAGAAGGATGCTGGCAGTGTGAATACTGCTCAATATCGTCAGAATATCGCCAATGGGATGTCACCAGAAAATGCTGCTTTGAACACGTGGACCGGAAAAATATCCCAAAAGTACGGCTTCACGAAGGTCGAGAAAATTGAAGATGACGGATACACCACTTATGTCACTTTCGGAAAATAGGCGTCTATTTGCAAAAATATTGGATGGAGAGTTGCCGAGCACAGTGTTTAATATGATGCTGGAAACTGTTCATGATCTGGATAAGTATGTTTTGGCAGAAGCTTTTTTGGAGGAGTATGATCGTTTGGATGATAAGGTTATTTCTGTGATTTGGCATTGGAAAAGTGTCAAGTCGATGAGAGGTACTTCTGATCAGCAACTTGATGAGACGCTTTTAAGGAAGATGAGAGAGGCAGGTTATAAGGTGTGAAAAATTGAAAGAAAAAAAGGGGACAGATTTATTTGATTAAATAGATCTGTCCCCTTTTGGGATTGTCCCCTTTTGGGATTAAGGCGAGCAAGTGCGGACGAAGTTCAACTATTGATGGCCAAACCCATGAGAGGTGATCGTCAGTTGTCGTGAGTAATCAGACGCTGACGATTACTTGAACTACTTCGGATAAAGCGGCGGCAACCCAATATCCCCAACCGGATCCTGCATCCGTTCCGCCGTCGGAATCGTCCTAATCGCCCGCCACAAATCCTCACCCTGCCAATGCTGCCCGGTCTCGCTGTACAACGCGCCGTTCAAACCATCGAGCGCATCCGACAGCGGCACAAACCGCGCCGCCATGTCCGCCAGTGTTTCCGGCTGCTGACGGGCCCAGGCGTCGAGGGCCTGGCGGGTGGCGTGGGGGTCGTTGGCCTGGCTGGCGCGTTTGATGTCGTCGAGCAGGGTGCGGGGGCTCGGGCCGGTTTGTGCGGCGCGCAGGATTGCCGGTTGCCAGCGGGCACGCCACCAGAGGCCGAAGCCGAGCAGGGTGGTGCAGGCGAAAACGAACGTGCTGAGTTTCCACCACCACAAGGCTTCGCTGTCGGCGGCGCTGAGCGGTAGTGTGTTGCCCGCCGGGGTGTCGACTTGCAGGCTCGGGTTGTTCGCCACCTGCAGGGTGCGCGCCGGCAGGCTGGTGTGTTCCAGGTGATCTTCGAAGGTGTTCCACCAGACCACGTCCACCGTTGGCAACTCGATCGAGCCGCTGCGGCTCGGCACCAGCGCTTCGCGTTCTTCGCGGGTGCCGATCAGCCCGCGGTCGCTGCTCTGGTTGTTCAGCACCGGTTGATCCGGGTAGCGGCGCAGGCCGTTGGCTTCGGTGGCGGGCAGGGCGGGCAGTTGCGAGCTGGCCAGGCCTTCGACCTTGAGGGTCAGGCTGCGGGTCAGGGAGTCGCCGACCTGGGTGTGCTCCGGCTCCGGGTTCCAGCTTTCGCTCAGGCTCAGGCTGCGGGCCGGCAGCCACGGCGCATCGCTGGGGTAGGTCATCGGTTTGGGTTTGACCGTCAGCGAAGTCGCGGCGGAGCTGATGTGCATCAGTTTGCCCGGCTTCGGCCCCTGCGTCGTGGCGTCCTGCGAGGGCTGGTTATCGACCAGTGTGGCGCTGAACGTTTGCGGGGCGATGCTCAGCAAACCGCTGTGCTGCGGATAGATCGCATAGCGCATCTCGATCACGCCGTGGCGCACACCGTTGATGTCTTTTTCGTAGGTGCGCATGTCGCCCAGTTGCTCGATGCGCGCGTCGGCGATCTGCAACGGTGTCAGGCTGCTGTCGTCGTACAGCGACACCGAATGGTAGATGCGCAACGTCAGGATGGCCTGAGCCTGCACGTAGACGCTGGTCTGGTCGAGACTGGCCTCGATGAACACCGGTTCGCGGACATTGTTCTCTTCGCGGTTGTCACTCTCGATCACCTGCACGGTGATCGGCTGGCTCTCGACGTCGCCCAGTTTCAGCGGCGGGATTTCAACGCTGCCGTTCTCCTTGGGCAGCAACGTGATGATCCAGCGCGTGGTGGCGCGGTTGTCACCGTTGAGCGTGTTCAATTGGTTGACCTGACGCGTGCCGCGCACTTCGAACAGCGGCTCCAGCGGGCTCAGGTCCGGTTTGCCGAACTGCGTGACATCGTTGGATTCGAGGGTGAGTTCCACCGTCTCGCCGGAGTTCAGGCGACTGCGATCCACACTGGCCGTCAGCTCGGCCGCCTGGGCGGTGGCCGTGCAGATCAGCAGGGGCAGCAAGAGAGCGGTGAAACGGGTCATCGAATGTTTTCCTGATCCTGATGTTGTTGCTGTTCGTACCAGAATTTGCGTCGCAGCAGTTCGCCCGGATCATCCGGGATCTTGCCCAGCCATTGTTCCAGCGCCTGCTGTTGTTCGCCTTCGAGGTTGTCCTCACTGGGGCGCAGCAGCGGCGGTGTGTTCTGTTCCTCGCCCGGTTCGCTGTCCGGCAACTCGTTGGCGCCCGGTAGCGGCGGGGTAGTCGGCGGAGGCTCGTTGGCGGACTCGCCGGTTTGCGGCTCGCTGTGGGTTTCGCTCTTGACCGCTGGCGCCGGAGCAGTCGGTGGTGGTTCGTCGCCCGGTAGGTTTGGCTGCGCCGGTTTGTCTTGCGGTTCGGCCGGCGGCGGGGCGTTTTTCTGTTTCAGCAGGTTTTCCACCAGCGCCTTGTTGGTCAGCGCCGGACGCAGATCCGGCTGACGTTCCAGAGCCTGTTCATAGGCGTCCAGCGCCGCTTCTAGCTCGCCGCTTTTGGCCAGTGCGTTGCCACGATTGTAGTGGGCGTGGGCGTCATTGCCCTCGGCGAAACGCTGAGCGGCGCCACTGTAGTCGCCGGCTTCGTACAACGCCACCCCTTGCCATTGCGGATCCTCGAAATGCTTCGCCGCTTCTGCCGGACGCTTCTGTTTGAGCAGATGCAGGCCTTGCTGATCGGGGCGCAGCCACAGGTCTTCGAAGTCGAAGGCGTAGCTCGGTTGCGGCAATGCCAGCAGCAACGGCAGACAGAACAGCCAGCCACGTCGTCCGGCGCACGCGGCGAGCAACAACAGCGGCAACAGCAACCAGTAACCCTGATCGGCCCAGGTGTCGAGACGCACGGTCTGGCCATCGCTGCGCAGGCTGCGCGGGCCGTCGAGCAGGCCGAGGTCGCCCAGATCCGATTCATCCAGGCGTGCGCTGCGGTACTCGCCGCCGACCGCGTTGAGGAACGCGCCAAGGCCAGGGCTGTCGAGTTGCGGCACGCGGATCGCGCCCTGAGCGTCCTTGAGGAAACTGCCGTCCTCCTGAGCAATCGGCGCGCCCTCGGCGGTGCCGACACCGAGCATCAACAATTGCGCCGATTGGCCGCTCAGCGCATGACGAATGCCCTGGCGTTCTTCTTCGGAAAGCGAAGAACCAATCAGCAGAATCCGCCCCTGACCCAACGCACCCTGCTTGAGCAGCGCCAATGCCTTGCCCACCGCCAGATCGGCGCGGTGGCCGCTTTCCGGCATCAGCGAAGGCTTGAGCGCGTCGAGCAGATTGCGACTGGTCGCCAGGTCATCCGACAGCGGCACCAGCGTATGGGCGCTGCCGGCGTAAACGACGATGGCAGTCTGCGCATCGCTGCGCACCTGCAACAGGTCGAACAGCTTGCGCCGGGCCTGTTCCAGTCGCGTTGGCGGCGAGTCGGTGGCGAGCATTTCCGGGGTCAGTTCCAGCACCACCACCAACGGGTCGGCGGGTTTCTGGCTGGTCTGTTCGACCCGTTCCCAGCTTGGCCCGAGCAACGCCAGAATCGTCAGCAGCCAGGCCACGCTCAGGGCGACCCACGGCAACTTGCTGTCGCGACCGCTGCCGCCACTGAGCAGCGTGGCGTGGAAGGCCGGTGGCAGAATCATTTGCCAGCGACCGGCGCGTTTCTGCCGGTGCCAGAGCTGCCAGATCAGCCAGCCGAGCACCGGCAGCAGCAACAGCCACCAGGGACGGAACCAGTGCGGCCACAGGGCGATCATCGGCGCCTCCGCAAACGCAGGCGTTTGAGGCGGTCGCGCCAGTCAGGCAAGGGGCTTTGCAGATACAACTCCTTGGTGAAAAAACGCTGCAGCAGGTTGTCGGGCCACAGTACGCGGGCAACCAGCAGAATGCTCAACAGCAGCGCGAACGCCAGTGGCCACTGATACAACGCCTGTGTGGGACGGGCCTGGGTCGGCTGTTGGGTCACGGGCTCGAGCTGGTCGAGAGTGTCTTTGATCGCTTGCAGTTCCTTGCCATCGCGGGCGCGGAAATAGCGGCCGCCAGTAACGTCGGCGATGGCCTTGAGCGCCGGTTCGTCGAGATCAAGGGTCGGATTGGTGCCGAGCAGTGCCGTGGCGCCGCTTTCTTCAGGGTCGGCGCCGATGCCGATCGGGTAGATTTTCACGCCTTCGCTGGCGGCCAGTTTGGCGGCGGTCAGCGGGTCGATTTCGCCGCCATTGTTCGCGCCGTCGGTGACCAGAATCAGCACCCGGCTCTGGGCCGGACGCATGCGCAGGCGCTTGAGGGCCAGGCCGATGGCGTCGCCAATCGCGGTGTTCTTGCCGGCAATGCCGATCCGCGCTTCATCAAGCCAGACCCGAACGGTGCGCCGGTCAAATGTCAGCGGCGCTTGCAGGTAGGCCTGGCTGCCGAACAGGATCAGACCGACCCGGTCGCCGTCGCGGCTTTCCAGAAAATCACCGAGCAAATGTTGAACCAGCGACAGGCGACTGACGTCTTCGTCGTTCCATTGCATGTCCGGGAAATCCATCGAGCCGGACACGTCCACTGCCACCAGCAGATCACGACCGCTGGCGGCAATCGGCAGCGGTTCGCCGAGCCATTGCGGACGGGCGGCGGCGATCAGCAGAAACAACCACAGCAACATGAACGGTGCCTGCTGGCGCCACGCTGGCAGATTGGCCCGGGCGCGACGGCGAGCGAGGCCTTCCAGGTCGCCCAGGAAACTCACTTTGAGCGCCGGCTCGCCGCTGTCGGCCACCGGCAGCACAAGGCGCATCAGCCACGGCAGCGGCAACAGCAAAAATATCCACGGCCAGGCGAACTCAAACATGTTTGCGAATCCAGGTCTCGACCGCCTGGGTCAGGCCGGCGATGGCTTTGTCATCGAGTTTGCACTCGGGTTTGTAGGCGCCTTCGACGAGCACCATCCAGCGGGTCAGGCCGGCGGCGGGGCAACGGTTGTCGAGAAACGCCAGCCATTTACGGCCGTTGAGGGTGTGGCTCTGGCTATAGGGATAGTGGTTGCGGCACAGGCGCTTGAGCAGGCCGTTGAGTTGCTGCAGCCAGGCCCCGGCCGGGGCGCCGTCGTAGGGTTTGGGCATCTGCGCCAGTTCGGCGAGTGCGGCGATGCGCACCGGATCGAGCGGCAGCTCGGCGCGCACGATCGGTTTTTTCTTGATCGGAATGAAACGCCGCAGACGCCAGACCGCAAACCCGATCACCGGCACCAGCAAAAGCAGCAGCCACCAGCCCGGCGCCGGCGGCCAGAAGGCAATCGGTGGCGGGGAGATCAGCGGTTGCAGTTGTTCGAGGCCGTTCATCGACCTTTCCCCGGACGTTGCGGGTTAAGGAATTCGCGCATCTGTTCGACCATTTCGCTCTGGGTGCTCAATGGCATCAACAGCACGCGCAGCTTCTGCGCGAGCAATTCCCAACGGGCGATGCGTGCTTCGGCCTGGGCGCGGTAGGTCTGGCGCAGGTCGAAATTCAGGGTGTCGAGTTCCAGCTGCGCGCCGCGTTCGGCGAATCTCAGCAGCCCGGCAGCGGGCAGGGCGTGATCCAGCGGATCGGACAGCGGCAGCATCAGCAGGTCGCAATGGCGCGACAAGAGGCTCAATTGCTGCTCGGCGCTGTCGGACAGTGCGCGCTCGTCGCAGATCACGATCACCAGACTGCCCGGTCGCAGCACTTCGCGGGCCCGGCGCAACGCCACGCCGAACGCATCGCGATCCGGCTCCCGCTCGCTGTGCAGCGATTGATTGACCTTCACCAGCCGGTTGAGCAGCTGCAACAGGCTCTGCTTGCTGCGGCGCGGTTTGATTTCGTAATGCTCGTTGTCGCCGAACACCAGCCCGCCAACCCGATCGTTGTGACCCAGCGCCGCCCAGCCGATCAGCGCCGCCGCCTGCGCCGCGAGCACCGACTTGAACATCAGACCGGAGCCAAAGAACAGCCGCGTGCTTTGCTCGACCATGATGAAAATCGGCCGTTCGCGTTCTTCATGAAACAGCTTGGTGTGTGGCTCCTGAGTCCGTGCGGTCACGCGCCAGTCGATGGTGCGCACGTCGTCACCGGCCTGATAGACCCGCACCTGATCGAAGTCCACGCCGCGACCACGAAATTTCGAGTGATGCAGGCCGATCAGCGGGCTGCGCTGGCTCGGCGTGGAAAACAGCTGCACTTCGCGCACGCGGTGACGCATCTCGATCAGCTCGGCGAGGCTGATGCGGATGCCCGGTTCGGAAGGCAGGGTGGCGTTCATCGGGGTCAAGCGACGGCTACGACGTCGAGAATCCGTTGCACCACCCGATCCTGGTCGATGCCGGCGGCTTCCGCCTCGAACGACAGAATGATGCGGTGACGCAACACGTCGAACAGCACGGCCTGGATGTCTTCCGGGCTGACGAAGTCGCGTCCGGCCAGCCAGGCATGGGCGCGAGCGCAGCGGTCGAGGGCGATGGAGCCGCGCGGGCTGGCGCCGTAGGCGATCCACTCGGCCATTTCCGGATCGAATTTGGCCGGGTTGCGCGTGGCCATGACCAGTTGCACGAGGTATTCCTCCACGGCGTCCGCCATGTACAGACCGAGGATTTCCTTGCGCGCGGCGAAGATCGCCTGCTGGCTGACCCGGCGCTCGGGCTTGGTTTCACCGTTCAGGGCTTCGCCCCGGGCCTGTTGCAGAATCCGGCGTTCGACGGCAGCGTCCGGGAAACCGATTTTCACGTGCATCAGGAACCGGTCGAGTTGGGCTTCGGGCAGCGGATAGGTGCCTTCCTGCTCGATCGGGTTCTGCGTGGCCATCACCAGAAACAGGGGCGACAGCTCGTAAGTGCTGCGCCCGACGCTGACCTGGCGTTCGGCCATGGCTTCGAGCAGCGCCGATTGCACCTTGGCCGGGGCTCGGTTGATTTCGTCCGCCAGCACCAGGTTGTGGAAGATCGGGCCTTGCTGGAACACAAAGCTGCCGGTTTCCGGGCGGTAGATTTCGGTGCCGGTGATGTCGGCGGGCAGCAGGTCGGGGGTGAACTGAATCCGATGGAACTGGGCTTCGATGCCCTCGGCAAGCTCTTTGATCGCTTTGGTCTTGGCCAGACCCGGAGCGCCCTCGACCAGCATGTGGCCGTCGGCGAGCAGGGCGATGAGCAAGCGCTCGATGAGTTTTTCCTGGCCGAGAATCTGCGTTGAAAGAAAGGTTCGCAGCGCCAGCAGCGCTTCACGATGTTCCATCGATGACTGTTCCTGGAAAGGGTGGCCACAGGCGTTCGGATAACGCCGGGGCTGGGGGCGTTACTTTAATCCATCGCAGGGGTGGCGACTAACGGCATTTTGCGCAAAGTGCGGGAAATGATCGGGGGATTTGTTGGAATTTTGTAGGGCGGGGGAAGTGCGGTGTTCTTTCGGGCCCTTTCGCGGGCAAGCCCGCTCCCACAATGGACCATATTCTCCTGGCAGAGCGCGGTCACTGTGGGAGCGAGCTTGCTCGCGAAGGGGCCAGTGCAGACACCCTCAAATCTGGCTGATAAAGGTGCCAGTACCCTCAAGAATGTTCTTCAGGGTTTCCTCGACTTCAGCCAAGTCCACCATGTCCGGGTTGAAGGTGATTTCAAGCACATCATCGCCATTCAACGCATCGGCATCCGCGGCCGCGATTTCGATCTTCAACTGGGTCTTGCTCAGGGTGGCCTTGACCCCGTCGAGGGTCGACGGCTCGCCATCCAGCGTGATCTCCAGTTCGTCCTCGTCCGGGTAGCGGCTCATCAGGAACATTTCGCCCTTATCGCTGTGGCAGCAGAGCATGGCCATGTTGTCTTCTTCGTCGTCGCACGGGTTGACGATCAAAAGGGCGGTGGTCATTTGCATGGGGGAATTCCTGCCTCGGCGGGCTTGTCGGTCGCAATTGGGCGCGATTCTGCCAGCCCTCGGGAATTTCTGCATGTGAGAGTGTCAGAGGATGTGTCGTGAACGCGACACAGGTCAATGGTCATTTCGGGCACGCCTGTACCGTAAAAACGGGCATTCAGACCGGCGTTCTGCCCCATGAATGCTAGTGTTTACCGATGCGCAGGCCTTGGTTTACGTGCCAATGACCGAATATGTCGCAGCACCGCAAGCAGACACATTGTCGCACCCATTAAGCTGCGCAACGGATGAGCACCCGTAAAGGCATTGCCATGGCCCCGCGAGCGGCGCCAGGCAGTCGTTTTTGCAGATGCTCATTCATGGAAGGTGAATGTGACCTGAGTGTCTCGTCCAGCTTCACCCACCTGTCACCCTGTTTCCTCTGCCCGAGATTCAGGAACAGGGCGACGGAACGCCCCGAAAGGGGTTTTGTACGCGACGCTTTCCATCAATAACAAGCCCAAGCGGAGTACCACAGATGGCGTTCTTCACCGCAGCCAGCAAAGCCGACTTCCAGCACCAACTGCAAGCGGCACTGGCGCAGCACATCAGTGAACAGGCACTGCCACAAGTGGCGCTGTTCGCTGAACAATTCTTCGGCATCATTTCCCTGGACGAGCTGACCCAACGTCGCCTCTCCGACCTCGCTGGCTGTACTCTTTCTGCGTGGCGCCTGCTTGAGCGCTTCGATCACGCGCAACCGCAAGTGCGCGTCTACAACCCCGATTACGAACGTCACGGCTGGCAGTCGACCCACACCGCGGTCGAAGTGCTGCACCATGACTTGCCGTTCCTGGTGGACTCGGTGCGTACCGAGCTGAACCGTCGCGGCTACAGCATCCACACCCTGCAGACCACCGTGCTGAGCGTGCGTCGCAACGACAAGGGCGAATTGCTGGAAATCCTGCCAAAAGGCACCACCGGCGAAGGCGTGCTGCACGAGTCGCTGATGTACCTGGAAATCGACCGCTGCGCCAACGCGGCCGAATTGAATGTGCTGTCCAAGGAACTGGAGCAGGTCCTGGGTGAAGTCCGCGTCGCGGTCGCCGATTTCGAGCCGATGAAGGCCAAGGTGCAGGAAATCCTCACCAAGCTCGATAACAGCGCATTCGCCGTCGATGCCGACGAAAAGAACGAAATCAAGAGCTTCCTGGAATGGCTGGTGGGTAACCACTTCACCTTCCTGGGTTACGAAGAATTCACCGTTGTTGATCAGGCCGATGGCGGCCACATCGAATACGACCAGAATTCGTTCCTCGGCCTGACCAAGCTGCTGCGAACCGGTCTGACCAACGAAGACCGCCACATCGAAGACTATGCCGTGAAATACCTGCGCGAACCGACACTGCTGTCGTTCGCCAAGGCCGCGCATCCGAGCCGCGTCCACCGTCCGGCCTACCCGGACTACGTGTCGATTCGCGAAATCGTTGCCGACGGCAAAGTGATCAAGGAACACCGCTTCATGGGCCTGTACACCTCGTCGGTGTATGGCGAAAGCGTGCGTGTCATCCCGTTCATCCGCCGCAAGGTCGAGGAAATCGAACGTCGCTCGGGCTTCCAGGCCAAGGCTCACCTGGGCAAGGAACTGGCTCAGGTTCTGGAAGTGCTGCCGCGTGACGACCTGTTCCAAACCCCGGTCGACGAACTGTTCAGCACCGTGATGTCGATCGTGCAGATCCAGGAACGCAACAAGATTCGTGTGTTCCTGCGCAAAGACCCGTACGGTCGTTTCTGCTACTGCCTGGCCTACGTGCCGCGCGACATCTACTCCACCGAAGTCCGCCAGAAGATCCAGCAAGTGCTGATGGAGCGTCTGAAAGCCTCCGACTGCGAATTCTGGACGTTCTTCTCCGAGTCCGTGCTGGCCCGCGTGCAACTGATCCTGCGCGTCGACCCGAGAAACCGCATCGACATCGACCCGCTGCAACTGGAAAACGAAGTGATCCAGGCCTGCCGCAGCTGGCAGGACGACTACGCCGCCCTGACCGTCGAAACCTTCGGCGAAGCCAACGGCACCAACGTGCTGGCCGATTTCCCGAAAGGCTTCCCGGCCGGCTACCGCGAGCGTTTCGCTGCGCATTCGGCCGTGGTCGACATGCAGCACCTGCTGAACCTGAGCGAGAAGAAACCACTGGCGATGAGCTTCTACCAGCCGCTGGCCTCCGGCCCGCGTGAGCTGCACTGCAAGCTGTATCACGCCGATACTCCGCTGGCACTGTCCGACGTGCTGCCGATTCTGGAAAACCTCGGCCTGCGCGTGCTCGGTGAATTCCCGTATCGCCTGCGCCACAACAACGGCCGCGAGTTCTGGATCCACGACTTCGCGTTCACCGCTGCCGAAGGTCTGGACCTGGACATCCAGCAACTCAACGACACCCTGCAGGATGCTTTCGTCCACATCGTCCGTGGCGATGCCGAGAACGATGCGTTCAACCGTCTGGTGCTGACCGCCGGCCTGCCATGGCGCGACGTTGCGCTGCTGCGTGCCTACGCCCGCTACCTGAAGCAGATCCGCCTGGGCTTCGACCTCGGCTACATCGCCAGCACCCTGAACAACCACACCGACATTGCTCGCGAACTGACCCGGTTGTTCAAGACCCGTTTCTATCTGGCCCGCAAGCTGGGCAGCGATGATCTGGACGACAAGCAACAGCGTCTGGAACAGGCCATCCTGACCGCGCTGGACGACGTTCAAGTCCTCAACGAAGACCGCATCCTGCGTCGTTACCTTGACCTGATCAAAGCGACCCTGCGCACCAACTTCTACCAGACCGACGCCAACGGCCAGAACAAGTCGTACTTCAGCTTCAAGTTCAACCCGCACTTGATCCCTGAACTGCCGAAACCGGTTCCGAAGTTCGAAATCTTCGTTTACTCGCCACGCGTCGAAGGCGTGCACCTGCGCTTCGGCAACGTTGCTCGCGGCGGCCTACGCTGGTCCGACCGTGAAGAAGACTTCCGTACCGAAGTCCTCGGCCTGGTAAAAGCCCAGCAAGTGAAGAACTCGGTCATCGTGCCGGTGGGCGCGAAGGGCGGTTTCCTGCCGCGTCGCCTGCCACTGGGCGGCAGCCGTGACGAGATCGCGGCCGAGGGCATCGCCTGCTACCGCATCTTCATCTCGGGCCTGTTGGACATCACCGACAACCTGAAGGACGGCAAACTGGTACCGCCAGTCAACGTCGTGCGTCATGACGACGATGACCCGTACCTGGTGGTCGCGGCGGACAAGGGCACTGCAACTTTCTCCGACATCGCCAACGGCATCGCCATCGACTACGGCTTCTGGCTGGGTGACGCGTTCGCGTCCGGTGGTTCGGCCGGTTACGACCACAAGAAAATGGGCATCACCGCCAAGGGTGCGTGGGTTGGCGTACAGCGCCACTTCCGCGAGCGCGGCATCAATGTCCAGGAAGACAGCATCACTGTGGTCGGCGTGGGTGACATGGCCGGTGACGTATTCGGTAACGGCCTGTTGATGTCCGACAAGTTGCAACTGGTTGCTGCGTTCAACCACATGCACATCTTCATCGACCCGAACCCGAACCCGGCCACCAGCTTCGTCGAGCGCAAGCGCATGTTCGACCTGCCGCGTTCGGCCTGGTCCGACTACGACACCAGCATCATGTCCGAAGGCGGCGGCATCTTCTCGCGCAGCGCGAAGAGCATCGCCATCTCGCCACAGATGAAAGAGCGCTTCGACATCCAGGCCGACAAGCTGACCCCGACCGAGCTGCTGAACGCCTTGCTCAAGGCGCCGGTGGATCTGCTGTGGAACGGCGGTATCGGTACTTACGTGAAAGCCAGCACCGAAAGCCACGCCGATGTCGGCGACAAGGCCAACGATGCGCTGCGCGTGAACGGCAACGAACTGCGCTGCAAAGTGGTGGGCGAGGGCGGTAACCTCGGCATGACCCAACTGGGTCGTGTGGAGTTCGGTCTCAATGGCGGCGGTTCCAACACCGACTTCATCGACAACGCCGGTGGCGTGGACTGCTCCGACCACGAAGTCAACATCAAGATCCTGCTGAACGAAGTGGTTCAGGCCGGCGACATGACCGACAAGCAACGCAACCAGTTGCTGGCGAGCATGACCGACGAAGTCGGTGGTCTGGTGCTGGGCAACAACTACAAGCAGACTCAGGCCCTGTCCCTGGCGGCCCGTCGTGCCTACGCACGCATCGCCGAGTACAAACGTCTGATGGGCGACCTGGAAGCCCGTGGCAAGCTGGATCGCGCCATCGAGTTCCTGCCGACCGAAGAGCAACTGGCCGAACGCGTTGCCGAAGGCCACGGTCTGACCCGTCCTGAACTGTCGGTACTGATCTCGTACAGCAAAATCGACCTCAAGGAGCAGCTGCTGGGCTCCCTGGTGCCGGACGACGACTACTTGACCCGCGACATGGAAACGGCGTTCCCGCCGACCCTGGTCAGCAAGTTCTCCGAAGCCATGCGTCGTCACCGCCTGAAGCGCGAGATCGTCAGCACCCAGATCGCCAACGATCTGGTCAACCACATGGGCATCACCTTCGTTCAGCGACTCAAAGAGTCCACCGGCATGACCCCGGCGAACGTGGCGGGCGCTTACGTGATCGTGCGCGACATCTTCCACCTCCCGCACTGGTTCCGTCAGATCGAAGCGCTGGACTATCAGGTCTCCGCTGACGTGCAACTGGAGCTGATGGACGAGCTGATGCGTCTGGGCCGCCGCGCTACGCGCTGGTTCCTGCGTGCCCGCCGCAACGAGCAGAACGCTGCCCGTGACGTCGCGCATTTCGGTCCGCACCTGAAAGAGCTGGGCCTGAAGCTGGACGAGCTGCTGAGCGGCGAAATCCGCGAGAACTGGCAAGAGCGTTATCAGGCTTACGTGGCTGCCGGTGTACCGGAACTGCTGGCGCGTATGGTGGCGGGTACGACCCACCTCTACACGCTGCTGCCGATCATCGAAGCGGCCGACGTGACCGGTCAGGATCCAGCCGAAGTGGCCAAGGCGTACTTCGCCGTGGGCAGCGCGCTGGACATCACCTGGTACATTTCGCAGATCAGCGCCTTGCCGGTTGAAAACAACTGGCAAGCCCTGGCCCGCGAAGCGTTCCGCGACGACGTCGACTGGCAGCAACGCGCGATCACCATCGCCGTTCTGCAAGCCGGCGGCGGTGATTCGGACGTGGAAACCCGTCTGGCACTGTGGATGAAGCAGAACGACGCCATGATCGAACGCTGGCGCGCCATGCTGGTGGAAATCCGTGCCGCCAGCGGCACCGATTACGCCATGTACGCGGTGGCCAACCGTGAGCTGAACGACGTGGCGCTGAGCGGTCAGGCGGTTGTGCCTGCTGCGGCGACTGCGGAGCTTGAGCTTGCTTGAGTAGCCGTTGAATGAAAAAGCCCCGGCATCGAGAGATGCCGGGGCTTTTTCATGGCGGCTGGATTTGTATTGTTTGATCCGGCCTCATCGCTGGCAAGTCGATTAGGCCCTGTTTTTCACTGCAAGTTATGTGTTTGTTTGTTATCAAGCATCGATACTTTATCTGCCGGCCTGGTCAGTAAATTACTGAGCGACTGGTCAAACTTCTGCAACGCCCGAACCTGAACTTCCTGCTGCTGATTAATATCCGCAACAATCTCCTCCGAACGCTTGAAGTCCGCCCAAATCGGCGTTAACTCTTTCGCCTCGGAGCCTTTCGCCGTCCCGATATAGTTGAACTTGCCGTCATAGAAATCCGCACTCACATCGGCCTTGATGTCCGAACTGCGTGAAGTAATCAACTGGCTGTGAGTATCGACGATCGCCACCACATCCGGATTCGCCGCACGCAGGCTCTGCATGTCCGGGTACACCGTGACTGAGCCGAACTGGCGTTGCAGCGAGGCTTTCACCCAATCCACCGCCATGTCCGGTTTTGAAGTGGCGACGTAGGCGTCATGAATCGGCTGCACCAGCAGACTCTGACCAAAACCGGTGCCGGCGTTGGCCTGGTAGTCGCGCAGGTATTCGCGGTTGGTCTGGGTGCTCGGGCTGTAGACGACGCCCAGCGAGACACCGGGACCGCTTTTGACCTGGTTGGCGCTGCTGCGACCCACCGGTTGGGTGAACAGGGTGTCGAGGGAGGAAACCGCTTTCGGGGCGGTAGGAACAGAACAGGCTGACAACGCTAAAACCGATATCGCCAAGGTACTGGCAAAGGCAAGTTTCATGGTGAGTCTCCCGTGAAGCAACTTCAGTCGGAAAGTCAGAGATGTCGGGGTTGATTAAATGCAACCGGCGACAGTTGCCTCAGACTACTCCCGCCAAACTGAAAACAACCTGACAATTTGCTGAATGACTGTCATGCAATAGTTTTATTGGCTGTAAGCGTTCTTGATTAATTGCCGCGGGTAATAAAAAAGGCGCAAATCAATCATTTGCGCCTTTTATTTATGGCTGCTTGAACAACCATCAGTTTTTCAATGGGATCAGCACTTGCTCGTCTGGTGACAACACCATGAACACCAGCAACTTGGCAGGTTTGGTTTTGCTGGCGTTTTTCGACACCAGATGTTCGGAACCGGCCGGCTCGTACCAGTACTGGCCCTTCTTGTAGGTGATCGGTTGTTCGCCCTTGACCTGAGAAGTCACTTCGCCTTCGAGCACATAGGCCATCGCCGTGCCGTCGTGTTTGTGGGCGATGGAGGACTGGCCGGGTTTGTAATCGACTTCGATCATCATGGCTTTTTTGCCGGGGACGTTTTTCAGCATCTGGTCCTGGAGGACCGAGATTTTCTCGGAAGGGGAATCGGTGCCGTGGGCCAGTGCCGAAGCGCTGATGGTGAGGGCCAGAGCGGCGAGCGGGGCGGCAAGCAAGTGCAGGACTTTCATGTGATCACCTGATAAGTGGGGGAGTCGGTCATCACAGTAGTCCGCGTGCCGGGGTATTCAAACGGCCAATATTCGGGAAGTTCGGGTGACCAATCTGGGGGATGTCAGCGCTTTCGAATACGCCATCGCGAGCAAGCTCGCTCCCACAGTGTTCTGTGTCGTTCATATTATTAGTGAACTGCACGAAACCCTGTGGGAGCGGGCTTGCTCCGGGCGGCGTTCCGACGAAGGCGTCGGATCAGACGATAGGGAAACTGTTGAAATCCACGCTATTGGCCAGACGACTGTCGATCAGGTCGATGAAGCCCTGGGCTTCCGGGCGATTGAAATGCGCCTGCATTGCCGCTTCCGACTGCCAGCGGGCGCTGACCGTCCAGCGGTGGCTGTCCTCGGGGCAGCGGTCGACCAGGTAGGAATCGCAGCCCGGAGTTTCGCGCAGGGTTTCGACGATCTTCTGCAACTGCTTGCCCAGCTCCTCCGATCGGCCGGCGGCAGCCTGCACCTGTACGGTGTTGATCACTTCGTTGGACATTGCTCACACTCCTGAATCAGGCCGGACGAATCCTGCTCATTGAGGGATAACGCTTGTGCAGAATAGGCCTGCGCCCCCGGATCACCAATAACCAATCGGCGGTTAATCATTTAGTCCAATCTAACCAACGACCTGTTGCAGAATGTCGCGCAGGCGGTCGAGCGCGATGTCGATGTCCAGCGTTTCGATAGCACCGAAGCCGAAATACATCCCGTTTTTTGCCGGTTGCTGGTGATAGAAGCCATTGATGGCGTACAGCCCGACTTCGACTTTTTTCGCCAGTTCGATCACCAGCGGCAAGTCGATCGGCACCTTGCAGAACACCGCCATGTGAAATCCTGCACTGGGCGGCACGGCCTCCAGCCACGGCGACAGGTCAGTGGCCATGCGCGCGAGAATCCGTTCACGGCGCTGGGCATAAATCGTGTGGCAGCGGCGGATGTGCTTGAGCAGACAGCCTTCGGCGATGAACTTGGCCAGCGCCCATTGGGGCAGGGTGGAGGCATGCAAATCGGTGAGTTGCTTGGCGCGGATCACCGCTTCGAGAATCGCCGGCGGCAGGATGGCGTAGCCGAGGCGCAGCTCCGGCAACAGGGTTTTCGAGAAGGTGCCGACGTAGGCAACGATACCGCGCTGATCGAGGTTGTGTAGCGAGTCGGTCGGCCGGCCCTCGTAGCGGAACTCGCTGTCATAGTCGTCCTCGATGATGATCGCGCCGAGTTCATAGGCCCGTTCGAGCAGGGCTTCGCGCCGCGCCTGGCTCATCGGCATGCCCAGCGGGAACTGGTGCGATGGCGTCACGTAGATCAACCGCGTGCCCTCGGGAATCCGTTCAACCTGAATGCCTTCGGCATCCACCGGCACGCCGACCACCGTCGCCCCGTGAGTGCCGAACAGCAGCCGCGCCGGCGGATAGCCGGGATCTTCCATCGCCACCAGACTGCCGGGGCGAATCAACACGCGGGTGATCAGATCCAGCGCCTGTTGTGCGCCGTTGCACACCACGATGTCTTCGTCCTGACAGTTCACGCCACGGGAAAACGCGATGTGCCGGGCAATCGCATTGCGCAGCGCCGGCAGGCCTTCCGGCACGCTGTAGAAACCCTTGGAATTGGCCATCTGCCGCAGGGCATGAGAGACGCAGCGGCGCCAGTCATCCTGGGGAAACTGGCCCTTGCTGGTGGCGCCGCCGATAAAGTCGTAACGCAGCGAGCCCTCGAGCGTCGGATGGCGCAGGAACACCGGCAGATTGCGCCAGCTCTCGATCACCTCGGAACTGGCCAGCTCGGAATGGCTTTGCTTGCGCTGCACCGGCGTCGAGCGGGCGTTGACGTAAGTGCCTTTGCCGATGACGCCAGTGAGGAAATTCTCGTAAGTCAGCTGCGCGTAAGTGTCGGAAATGGTCTTGCGCGAGATCCCCAATTGCTCGGCGAGCAAACGGCTCGGCGGCAGTTGCGTGCCGGCAGCCAGACGCCCGGACTCAATGGCGCCGCGCAGTTGCTGGTACAACTGACCGGCCAGATCCTTGCGGCCGTTGATCACGACATGAAGTTCCATACCGACGGGGCTCCCGGGGGCGACTGAAGTGTCGGCCAGATTACCCCCGAATGCACGCGGGGCAGAAGTTGAGTAGTGAAAATCTCCGAAATTGGCGCAGAACCCTGTGGGAGCGAGCTTGCTCGCGAAAGCAGTGTGTCAGTTGACATCAATGTTGAATGTAATGCCCCCATCGCGAGCAAGCTCGCTCCCACAGGTTTCGTGTTTTGCCTGGATCAGTGGTCTGCCGGTTTTCCGTGCAATTGGGGCTGTAACGCTGGCGCATCAGCGCTTACCGTGAAATCACTCTTCTGCTGCCCGAGGCCCGACCATGTCCCCGCGTCTGGATTACTACAGCGCTTCACCCAAAGCCATGAAAGCGATGATTGCCCTGGAAGCGCTGACCAGCAGCCTGAGCATCGAACCGCCGTTGCTGCACCTGATCAAGATCCGCGCCTCGCAGCTCAACGGCTGCGCCTTCTGCACCGACATGCACTCCGTGGAAGCACGGCGGGCAGGGGAGACGGATCGACGGCTTTACGCCATTGCGGTCTGGCGCGACAGCGGCTTCTTCAACCTGCGCGAGCGTGCGGCGCTGGGCTGGACCGAGGCTGTCACGCTGCTGGCCGATAGCCGGGTGCCTGACGACGTTTACCAGCGGGCGCGGGAACAGTTCAACGAGACCGAACTGGTGGACCTGACCATGGCCGTCAGCACCATCAACAGCTGGAATCGGTTGGCGGTGAGCTTCCGTCAGATTCCCAGCGATTGATCACAAGCCATCCATCGCTGCGCCCCCTACACGCTGATCGTTCCCATGCTCCGCGTGGGAATGCCTCAAGGGACGCTCCGCGTCCAGTGACGCGGAGCGTCACGGGCTGCATTCCCACGCGGGAGCGTGGGAATGATCAGGTGAAAGCTGGTTCGGTGGCTGTGGTTTTGATCGTTCCCATGCTCTGCGTGGGAATGCCTCTGGGGACGCTCCGCGTCCAGTGACGCAGAGCGTCACGGGCTGCATTCCCACGCAGGAGCGTGGGAACGATCAGGTGAAAGCTGGTTCGGTGGCTGTGGTTTTGATCGTTCCCATGCTCCGCGTGGGAATGCCTCTGGGGACGCTCCGCGTCCAGTGACGCGGAGCGTCACGGGCTGCATTCCCACGCGGGAGCGTGGGAACGATCAAAGCTAGTTCGGCGGGCGCTGCGGTTTCACCGACGTGCCAAACGTATTGCCCATCCGCGTACTGGTGGCCGCTGGCGTCGCCAGTCCCACCTGATTCGGCGGGCGCTTGTTGACCGGCACATTCATCGCTTCCTGATTCTTCTGCGCAGCCGCCGCGCCGTCAGGGTTGTTGCCCATCTGCTGGCTCAGGCAGTCGTAATTCGGCGCCTTGTAGCCACCCACCGTCACCTCGACGCAGCCCAGCGGCTCCTCCGCATATGCAGCGCTAAACACCGTCAGCAACAATCCGCCGAGGGCGACTTTCCAGACTGATTTCATGCCTGCCTCCTGGCCGGCCCGAAGGGGCCGCTCTGACTCAAGAGTCTAGTGCAACGGCGGCGCCGATCCCGTGATGGTTTTTTTGCAGTGGCCGTCACACCAGATTCATAAACAGCCCTCAGGATGACGGTTTTCAGGGGTGCATCAGCCGTGCAGCGAGGCCGTGCCAGGGAGGAGTTTGCGCGCTCAGCGCTCATGCGCCAGCTCTGTCTGGGGCTGCTGCTTGGCTTGTTTTTGAGCCGCGCCAGCGCCGACCCGGTGCCGGCGACGATGCGCATGACGCTGCACATCCCGGCCCAGGAACTGGCCCGCGCCCTCGATCAGTTCAGCCGCGCCACCGGCATGGCGGTGCTGGTCGACAGCCAGTTGAGTCGCGGTCGACGCTCCCTGGCGGTGGATGGCGAATTCACCGCCGCCGAAGCGTTGCGCCGGATGCTCGGCGGCAGTGGCTTGATGGCAAAGTACAGCCGCGACGACGCGTTCACCTTGCAGGTCGCGCAAGTCGAGGACGTGCCGTTGCCGGCGGAGAAACCGACCCCCGCCAGCGCAGCCGTCAACCGTAGCTACGCCACGGCGGTGCAGGCCGCGATTGAGCGCAACCTGTGCCGCTCGCCGCTGACCCGGCCCGGCAGTTTTCGTGCGGTGTTGCAGTTGTGGATCGGTCGCGACGGCGTGGTGCAGCACAACCGGTTGGTCACTTCCACCGGTGATGTTCGGCGCGATGCCGCGCTGGTAGACAGTTTTCACACGCTCAAAATCGACCGGCCCACACCCGGCGCATTGCGCCAGCCAGTCACGTTGCTGTTGTTACCCGAATCGTCAGGAAAGCGCATGGAATGCACACAATGGGAAGGAGTTTCCGGGGGATGAAAGACGCCGGACAAAGTTCGATGGTCCAGCTGTTCCTGACGTCCTACGAGGACTTTCGGGTGCGCCTGCGACGCCGTCTCGGCTCGGAGGACCTGGCCAACGACGTGCTGCACGAAACCTACCTGCGGGTCGACCGCATGGAAGCGCCGCCGAACCTGCTGCGGCCCAACGCTTACCTCTATCGCATGGCCCTGAACATCGCCGCCGACCGCCGCCAGGCCGATGCACGATTGCTCACCGGCAGCGAAGTCGAAGAACTGCTGCAAGTCAGCGACGAAGCGCTGGACCCGATGCGCGTGGTCGGCGGCCAGAAGGAAATCCAGTCGCTGCTCAGCGCCCTCTACGAGCTGCCGGCCCGGCGCCGCCGGATCTTCATCGCCGCACGTTTGGAGGAAGCGCCGCACCTGGAAATCTCCCAGCGTTTCGGCATTTCCACGCGCATGGTCGAGAAGGAAATCAAGGCTGCCCTCGGACACTGCGCGGCCAAATTGGAAAGAAAAGTGTTTCAGCGGTTCGGTCGCGGGGCCGGAAAACCGTCTAGTGAATGAAGCTCCCGATCAACCCGTCGAGTACCTGTGCGTTTGAACATCTTCCGTCTGACACCTGCCGAGCCCACGCCTGCCGAGCGTCTGCAAAGCGAAGCCCGCGACTGGCTGATCCTGCTGACCTCCGGCCGCGCCACGGTCGCCGACGCCCGTGCGCTGCGCCAGTGGTGCGCGCAAAGCCCCGAACACGCCCGCGCCTTCGAAGAGTGCAAGGCGTTGTGGCACCTGCTGCAACCGGCGGCGGAAGAATTGCAGGCGCCACGACGGTTCGGACGACGGGCCTTTCTCGGCGGCGCGATTGCCGCATCGGCGGCGTTCCTGCTGGTTCGCGGCACGATCCCGGGCGGGTTCTCCGGCCTTGGCGCCGATTACATCACCGAAGTCGGCCAGCAACGTCGCGTCGAACCGGCCGATGGCTTGAGCCTGGAACTGAACACCCAGACCCGCATCAACCAGCGTTCGGTGGATGAGGGCGTGCAAGGTTTTGAACTGGTCAGCGGCGAAGTCGAAGTGCAGACCGCACGCCTGCCGATGGCGATGCAGGCCGGTGGCGGCTGGTTGCGGGCGAGCAGGGCGCGGTTCAACCTGCGCAACCTCGATCAACAGGTGTGCGTGACGTGCCTCGATGGCGCGGTGGATGTGGAAGTCGAAGGCCGCAGCCTGCGCCTGGAACCGGGTCAGCAATTGACCTATGACGCGCAACAGGTTGGCACTGTGCAAAGCGTCGACACGGCGGCGGTGACCAACTGGCGCCAGCAAATGCTTGTGTTCAACGGCGCGACCCTGAGCCAGATGATCGACGAGATCAACCGCTATCGGCCGGGGATGTTGCTGCTGCTCAACCGCGAACTCGGCCAACGCCGCGTACAGGCACGTTTCTCCCTCGACCAACTGGCCGGCGTAGGCGCACTGATCCGCGATGCCTACGGCGTCAAATGCACCGAGTTGCCGGGCGGCGTAGTCGTCCTCAGCTAACCCAACACAACACCCACAAACACCCCAGAACCCTGTGGGAGCGAGCTTGCTCGCGAAAGCGGTAGTTCAGGCAATGAGATGTTGAATGTTCCGGCCCCTTCGCGAGCAAGCTCGCTCCCACAGTGACCTAAGTGACTTCAATTACTGCAACGGCCCCATCACCTGCCGATACTTCTCCACCCCCTGCGGTGTCTCCCGAGTCAACCGCACCTCCAACCCCAACGGATCCTCCCGCCGATTCCCGCTCAACTGCCGCCACCCCTTGTCCGCCTCCCAAACCCGCACCTGCAAATCACTCACCTCACCCAACACCGCCACCCCAGCCGTAGGCGCCGGCAACGGATACCGACTGCGCGCCGGTGCCACCGCGCGATACAGCGTGTCCCCCTTGAGCCACCAGCGCACCCGCTGCAAAGCCCCCGGCTGATCCGCCGCGCTACGAATGATGTCCAGCCGGAACCCCTTGCTGTCACTGCTGCGCACCGTAACGGCAGGCGGGGCCGTCGCCGGTTCATCCTCGGTGCCGACCTTCTTCGGCTCCGTCAATTCGATCCCGGCGCGCATCTCCACATCCCGCTGCATCTGATTCAACGCCCGCAACAGGCTGTCACTCTGCTCGCCACTGGCCTGCAAATGGCTGTCGGCGCGGGTGACACTGTCCAGCCCCTTCCAGGCAATCAGACTGACCACCGCCATCAACAGAATCGCGACCATCACCTCGATCAGCGTAAAACCTTGTTGTCTGTTCATTGCACGCTGATCCGGCCCGAAGCATCGCGCAGCACACTCAACCGATTGAGCCCGTCAGACAGCGTCAACTGCAGCGGCGGATTGATCCACTCCGCGTTGAGCACCACTTTCTGCTTCGGCTCCACCCGCACCTCCAGCTTCGGACTCTGCCAGGGACGCGGCCGCAACTGCGGGTCCCGATCGAAATGATCAAAACCCTTGCCACTGTCACTGCGCCGACTGAACCGAAACCCCTTGCCATCGCTCAACCACGCAATCGGCCGACCGTCGGCGCGGGCCTCAGCCTGGGCAATCTGCAGCAACTGCGCCACGCGCTCGGCGTCCTTGCGCAGCAACTGCAACGGATCGGGCTTGATACTCAAACTGATCGCCGCACTGGCGATACCGATGATCACCAGCACCACCATCAACTCGATCAGCGTAAAACCCTGCTGCCTGTCCCGGTTCATCGAATGCGCACTCCCTAGCGTCCAGCCCGTCCCAAAAAACCATCCTGCACGGCCAACATGTAAGGCGTGTGAAATAAAACCGTGAGAATTGCCGCGTAGTCTGGTCACCGGGACTAAAAGGAGATTCAGCCCATGAGATTCGCCGCACGCTTTTCACCCCCCCAAATCATCCAGGCCGCCGCACTGCTGGCCGCCCTGGTCGGCATCGCCACCTGGTCATCCCTGCTCCTGACCACCGCCGAATCCCACACCCCGGCGGCCACGCCGCAACTGCTCGCGGCGCGCAGCGATAACCCGGCGTTGCAGTGGTTTTCCAACCGCACGGCGCCGGTGGAGATCAAGGTCAGCGGTGTGATGGCGGGGAGTCGAGGGGCGGTGGCGATCCTCAGCCTCAACGACGGACCGCCGAGGAGTTTTTTGCAGGGGGAGCGGGTGAGTCCTGGGGTGAAGTTGGTGGCGGTGGAGGGGAATGGGGTGGTGATTGAGCAGGGT